>CACZPE010000029.1 GCA_902782875.1 uncultured Ruminococcus sp.
GGCAACAAGATAACAGTCTGCTACATCGAAAACATCGACCCCATCGGCGTACACACGGGAGATTCCTTCTGCTCTGCGCCTATGCTGACTATCCCCGAGGACGTTCAGAAGGAGCTCCAGGAGATGTCATACAAGATAATCGACTCTATCAATGTTATCGGCGGCTGCAACTGCCAGTTCGCAAGAAATACGGAAACAGGCCGCATCGTTGTTATCGAGATAAACCCGAGAACATCGCGTTCTTCGGCGCTCGCTTCAAAGGCTACGGGCTTCCCGATAGCACTTGTATCCGCAATGCTTGCATGCGGTCTTACCCTTAAGGATATCCCCTGCGGCAAGTACGGCACTCTTGACAAGTATGTTCCCGACGGAGATTATATCGTTATAAAGTATGCGCGCTGGGCATTCGAGAAGTTCAAGGGCGCTGAGGACAAGCTGGGCACCCAGATGAAGGCTGTCGGCGAGGTCATGAGCATAGGCAAGACCTACAAGGAGGCTTTCCAGAAGGCTATACGCAGCCTTGAAACAGGCCGCTACGGTCTGGGCTTCGCAAAGAACTTCAATTCGCTCACAAAGGAGGAGCTCTTGAACAAGCTCCGCTTCCCCTGCAGCGAGAGACAGTTCATAATATACGAGGCAATGCGCAAGGGTGCAACTATCGACGAGATATACGACCTCACAAAGATAAAGCATTATTTCCTTGAGCAGATGAAGGAGCTTGTTGAAGAGGAAGAGGAGCTTCTCAAGGCACAGGGCGTTCCCGCAGAGGCACAGCTCAAGCAGGCAAAGCTTGACGGCTTCTCCGACAGATATCTGGCAATGCTCAGAAAGACCACCGAGGAGGAGATCAGGAATGCGCGTCTCTCCTTCGGCATAAAGGAAGCATGGGAGGGCGTACACGTAAGCGGCACCCAGAATGCTGCATACTACTACTCCACATACCATCTTGCAGAGGATAAGTCCCCCTGCAATACCGACAGACCCAAGATCATGATACTCGGCGGCGGCCCGAACAGAATAGGCCAGGGCATAGAGTTCGACTACTGCTGCGTTCATGCGGCTCTCGCCCTCAAGAAGCTGGGCTTTGAGTCCATCATCGTAAACTGCAACCCCGAGACTGTATCCACCGACTACGATACATCAGACAAGCTCTATTTCGAGCCCCTTACTCTTGAGGACGTGCTTTCGATACACGACAAGGAAAAGCCTGTCGGCGTTATCGCACAGTTCGGCGGTCAGACACCGCTCAACCTTGCAGGCGATCTCAAGAAGTACGGCGTGAATATACTCGGCACTACTCCCGAGACCATCGACCTTGCGGAGGACAGAGACCATTTCCGCGCTATGATGGAAAAGCTGGAGATTCCCATGCCCGAGTCGGGTATGGCCGTAAATGTGGATGAGGCTCTCGAGATAGCCAACCGCATAGGCTATCCCGTTATGGTGCGCCCGTCATACGTTCTCGGCGGCCGCGGCATGGAGATAGTACACGATGACGAGATGATGAGAGTATATATGTCTGCCGCAGTAGGTGTTACTCCCGACAGACCCATACTCATAGACCGTTTCCTCAATCATGCCACTGAGTGCGAGGCTGATGCCATATCCGACGGTACAAACTGCTTCGTTCCCGCAGTTATGGAGCATATCGAGCTTGCAGGCGTTCACTCCGGCGACTCCGCGTGCATACTCCCTGCAAAGAACCTTACCGAAAAGCAGGTAGCTACCATCAAGGAATACACCAGGCGCATAGCTGTTGAGATGAACGTATGCGGCCTTATGAACATGCAGTACGCGATAGAGGGCGATACCGTATATGTTCTCGAGGCAAATCCCAGAGCATCGAGAACAGTTCCCCTCGTATCAAAGGTATGCAGCATAAACATGGTACAGATCGCCACACAGATTATCACATCGGCGATCACAGGCAAATCTTCCCCCGTTCCCGAACTCAAGGACAAGATAATAAACCACTACGGCGTAAAGGAAGCTGTGTTCCCGTTCAGCTCCTTCCCCGAGGTAGACCCTGTTCTCGGCCCCGAGATGAGATCCACAGGTGAAGTGCTCGGTATATCTCCTTCCTTCGGTGAGGCTTACTACAAGGCTCAGGAGGCTGCTCAGACAAGACTTCCCGAGAGCGGCACGGTGCTCCTCTCTGTATGCGACAGGGACAAGCCCGAGCTTGTTGAGACCGCAAAGGCATTTGCAGATCTGGGCTTTGATATACTTGCGACCGGCAAGTCCTATGAGATGATAAAGGACGCAGGCATCAAGTGCGAGAAGATATTCAAGATGTATGAGGGCAGACCGAATATCAACGACGCCATCACCAACGGCGAGATACAGCTCATCGTAAATACTCCCGCAGGCAAGACCAGCGTGTATGACGACAGCTATATCAGAAAGTCTGCCATCAAGAACCGCGTGCCCTATATAACCACTATGGCTGCTGCAAAGGCAAGCGCAGAGGGCATAAAGGCTGCAAAGCAGAATACACATATAGATGTGAAGTCCCTTCAGGCGCATCATAATGATATAATAGGCTGATAAGGCCACAACGATAGAGTATACAGTGCGGCAGCACCTTACGCAAGGTGTTGCCGCATAATTTCAAGCAGGGATTATATTTCCCGATACCTACAGAAGGTGATAATATGTATATATGCCCCGTATGCAGAATGCCTCTCGTGCAGGAAGGAAAAAGCTTCCGCTGCGGTAAGGGCCACTGCTTTGATACCGCGCGGAAGGGATATGTTAATCTCCTGACCACATCGGGACACAACCCGAAAACAGCAGGCGACAATGCGGATATGGTGAAGGCGAGGACGGAGTTTCTTGACAGGGGATACTATATCCCCCTTGCGGATGCGATAGCTGCGGAGATAGGGAAGCTTTCCGCGGAAAATGTTATCGACAGCGGCTGCGGAGAGGGCTTCTATACCGTCAGGTGTGCGGAGGACCTGCCCGATATACGCTTTGACGGCATAGACATATCCAAAAGTGCGGTAAGCCACTGTATGACAAGAGTCCATAAGATGGGGCTGACAAACTGCTCCTTTGCGGTGGCATCTTCATATGAGCTGCCCTTTGCGGATAACTCCGCGGATGTGATAATGAGCGTATTTGCCCCTGTTGCAAATGGCGAGTACAGCCGTGTGCTGAAAAAAGGCGGACATCTTATCATAGTATCCCCGTCAGCGCGGCATCTTTTCGAGCTCAAGGCTGCGGTATATGACAGGCCCTATGAGAACAGGCCGAATGACTATGCACTTGACTGCTTTGAGAAAGAGGACAGCGTGATATGCGAATACAAGAGGAATATCCCGTCGCAGGCGGATATCTACAGCCTTTTTGCGATGACGCCGTATTTCTACAAGACATCTGAGGAAGGTATGGCAAGGCTTAAAGCACTTGACAGTATAGACGTTACCTGCGGATTTGAGATAGGTATATTCAGAAATATACGCTGACAGTATTGATTTTTGGCCCGGGATATATTATAATCAAGACAAGCAGATTATGCAGAAGATCGTATCCTCCCGACACCATAAAAGGAGCTGATGATATGGTATCAGAATCACAGAAAAGAAGCAGCAGACGCTGGGACAAGGTTCATATGCGCTCGCTCTCCTGCAGGGTGAGGACCGAAGATGCGGAGCTTTTCAGGAAGTACTGCACTGACAACGGTACTACTCCCGGAGCACTTCTGAGAAAGTATGTATCCTCCGTGCTCGAGGAGTGCAGAAAGAATGATGCCGTCGGGGACAAGGATAACTGACCCCGTAGCGAAAGGATAAGGATATGTTTCATATAGTCGTAAATCCTGTGGGTGCGTCCGGAAAGGCGTGGAAGCAGTGGAAACAGGTGGAGCCCGTTTTTGCAAAGGCGGGATTCAAGCTCTACCGCTCATCAGGCAAACGCAGCATAGAGGAGATATGCCGCAAGCTCACGAGCAGAGGAAAGACCGTGAAGCTGGTGGTTATCGGCGGGGACGGCTCTTTCAACGAGGCGGTCAACGGCATAGTGGATTTTGATAAAACGCTTTTCGGATTCATACCATGCGGTACAGGCAATGATCTTGAACGCGACATGGACCTTGAACAGGACAGGATAAAGCTTGCAAAGCAAATAACCGAGGGCAGGGTCAGACGCGAGTCGGATATAGGCGAGCTTACCGCCGAGATATACGGCCATACTGTCGTAAGGCGGTTCAATATAAGCAGCGATATCGGATTCGGGGCGGCGACCTGCGCCCACGTGAGCACGTCAAGGATAAAGCCGTTTTTAAACCTCATTGGTCTGGGCAGGCTATCATATCTTATAGAGGCGGTCAGGGTATGCTTTACGTCGGGCCAGCCGAAGGTGAGGATAACCTGCAACGGCAGGACCAGAGTGTACGGAAAATGTCTCTGTGCCATCGCCATGAATCACCGCTGCGAGGGCGGAGGATTCAGGTTCTGCCCCGATGCGGACTTTCAGGACAGAAAGCTGGATATATGCATCGGCAATGATATGTCCAGGGCGGCATTCATGAAAATGCTGCCGCTTGCCTATCTGGGCAAGCATCTGAAGCTTAAGGGGGTATACTCCGAGCGCACTGACAGTATACTTATGGAGTGCAGGGAACCGCAGTGGGTTCATACCGACGGTGAGGTGCTCGGCAAGACACGCCGTGCGCAGATGAGGATAATACCCGAAAAACTGAAACTTCTTGTATGAATTTTGATATTATTGTTGACTTTAACAAAATAATATGGTAGAATAAATATATATCAGTAGATTTTTAACATTTATACTGATTTCTTAAACGGAATCATGCCATAGCTGCTGATCAATAGCTTAAGGGCAGCGATAGCTTTATGACATCAAGGAGGATCATTATGGCTTGTTTTGTAGTTCCCGCAGGTGAAGCGATAATCACCACAGTTGCTGAGAAGATACTTGAAAAGAACGATTCACCCGTGCTTTCAGGCATTGCGTCAAAGCTGAAGGTGCTCAACGGTATGCTGTGGGGAGGTTCTGCCCTGCTTGCATTCGAGCACGTATGGCACGGCGAGGTGGTACCCTGGTTCCCGTTCCTCACTGCTATGGATGATCCTGCCGATACAGCGGATATGCTGGCTGAGATGGGCTCGGTCGGAGTGACTATGGCCATAGTGGTCACGGCGGTATGGGCTGTCGGAGTAGGTGTAGCCTCCGCCATGAAGAAGAATATGACCTCTCCTGTACATAAAGGAGGCAGGGCATGACACTTCTTATAACTGTATTTGCCGCTATAATATCCACTATAGTATGGTATATGCTCGACAGAAGGTATCAGCTGGGCAGACTGGCGCTTATGTACTGGGGCGCTGCGCTTATGTGGTCTGTCGATGCGGTATTTGAATACAAGGAGCTGGGCGCGGAGTATTTCACTCCCGCAGCCGAAGATATGGCTAACGATGCGTTCCTCGGGGCTTCCGTAGTAGCACTCGGCCTGATAATATGGCTTGTGATGCTGCTTGTGAGCGACCCTAAGGGCACCATCAGAAAAGCACTGACAAATAAGAGATGACATCCGCTGTACGCGGAAAGCTCCGGACACAGCGATCATACTGACGTTGTACGGAGCTTTTTGAAAATCGGAGCAATATATGAACAGTGAGGCAAAAAGGATACTCGAAGCAGTGAGAGACGGCAGGGTATCCGTTGATGAGGCACTTCTGAAGCTGAAAACAGAGCCGTTTGATGATCTGGGCTATGCCAAGGTGGATCATCACAGAAGGCTCAGACAGGGCTCAGCCGAGGTGATATACGGCGCAGGGAAGACTGCCGCACAGATGAGCGGCATAATCCGCTCCATGAAGGAGCACGGGCAGGAGCGCATACTCATAACACGTCTTTCGCAGGAAAATGCGGAGGTGCTCTCACGTTCAGAGGATATGGACTACTTTGAAGAGGCGCGCATCGGCGTGATCGGGGGATTTCCCGAGCCTGACGGCCTTGGATGTGTAGTCGTTGCCACAGGCGGTACGAGCGACATACCCGTTGCCGAGGAGGCAGCACTGACTGCAGAGATTCACGGCAGCCGTGTTGAGAGACTTTATGATGTGGGTGTATCGGGGCTGCACAGGCTCCTTTCACACACGGATATGATAATGTCGGCTTCGGTAATAATCGCTGTGGCAGGTATGGAGGGGGCTCTTGCGAGCGTGATAGGCGGCCTTGCCGACTGCCCCGTGATAGCCGTGCCTACGAGCGTGGGCTACGGAGCATCCTTCGGCGGTATGTCCGCGCTTCTTTCAATGCTCAATTCCTGTGCGAGCGGAGTAGCTGTGGTCAATATAGACAATGGCTTCGGCGCAGGTTATTTTGCAAATATGATAAACCATATGGACGGAGGTAGGATATGAAAACACTGTACTTTGACTGCAGCATGGGCGCAGCGGGGGATATGCTCACAGCTGCTCTCACTGAGCTTATGCCCGAACCCGAGGAGTTCGTTGAAAGACTCAATTCATTAGGTATCCCCGATGTGGAGTTCATTGCCGAGCATACATCAAAGAGCGGCATTGTGGGCACACATATGAAAGTCTCTGTTAACGGCGTTTCAGAAGGAGACCACGACCATGATCATGATCACGGCGGTCATCATCATACCTCCATGCATGATATAGAAAATATCGTAGAAGAGCTGAGAGTGCCGTCAAAGGTCAAGTCCGACATACTTGCGGTATACGGCCTTATCGCAGAGGCTGAGAGCCACGCTCACGGCGTGCCCGTTGACCAGATACATTTCCATGAGGTGGGTACGATGGATGCCGTTGCGGATATAACAGCGGTATGTCTTGCTGTGCACGAGCTCTCTCCTGATATGATAACCGCTTCGCCCGTACATGTGGGAAGCGGCAGTGTAAAATGCGCTCACGGCGTTCTGCCCGTGCCTGCTCCCGCTACTGAGTATATCCTCAGGGGCGTGCCGGTATACGGCGGCAGCATTAAGGGCGAGCTGTGCACACCGACAGGTGCGGCGCTGCTGAAGCACTTTGTAAACAGCTTCGGTGATATGCCTGTCATCAGGGCTTATGCAACAGGCTATGGCATGGGCACCGAAGATTATGAGCAGGCAAACTGTCTGCGCGCTGTGATAGGCGAATCCCTTGATTCCACTGATACCGTAACGACACTTTCCTGCAATATAGACGATATGTCTGCAGAGGATATATCCTATGCGATGAAGATGCTGTTTGCAGGCGGTGCGATGGAGGTATACACAGTACCTGTGGGCATGAAGAAATCCCGCATGGGCACTATGCTGTGCGTTATATGCAACGATGACAACAAGGAGAGCATACTCGAGATCATATTCATGCACACTACTACCATAGGTGTACGCGAATCTCTCAATAAGAGATATATACTCGACAGACATACAGAAGTAGTCAACACCCCCTACGGGAAGATACACAGAAAGGTATCCACAGGCTACGGTGTGTCAAGGATAAAGTATGAGCACGACGATCTTGAAAGACTTGCTGCTGAAAACTACGTCAGCATAGACGAGATAAGAAGCGAGCTTGCAAGGATAGCGACAGATGATGAGGACAGCGAACAGTAAAAAGCAGATACTCGAAGAATATCTGCGCGATACCGACTCAATAGCAATAGCGTATTCGGCGGGAGTGGATTCCACATTCCTGCTCAGATGCGCACATGATATACTCGGAGACAAGGCGATAGCTGTTACCGCAGTATCGCCTTTTTTTCCGAAAGAGGAGCTTGATGAGGCTGTATCCTTCTGCAAGACAGAGGGTATTCGCCATGTGATAACTGAGACTGATCCGCTTTCGGATGAAAGGATAGCGGCAAATACTCCCGACAGGTGCTATCTGTGCAAACGAAAGATATTTGAGCAGATAAAGGCAGTCGCCGCA
>CACZPE010000030.1 GCA_902782875.1 uncultured Ruminococcus sp.
AGCAGCATCTTTGCCGACTTTGAATCAAGAGCGCCTGTCGGTTCATCCGCGAGGACCAGCTTAGGGCCTGTTATTATAGCGCGTGCAGATGCTACACGCTGCTTCTCGCCGCCCGACATCTGATAGGGATATTTCTGCAGCACATCGGTTATGCCAAGCTGCTCCGCTACTGTCTTTACCGATGCATCTATGTCCTTTGCGCTCTTTTTCTGTATCGACAGAGCGAGAGAGATGTTTTCATATGCGGTCAGAGTGTCAAGAAGGTTGAAGTCCTGGAATATGAAGCCGAGATTGTCACGGCGGAATTTGTTTAGCACCTTGCCCTGCAGTGTAGTCACATCCGTGCCCTCAAGATATATATGTCCCGATGTCACACGGTCTATGGTGGATATGCAGTTGAGCAGAGTTGTCTTACCGCTGCCCGAAGCGCCCATTATCGCCGTGAATTCGCCCTTTTCCACTGTGAGCGATATGTCGTCTATTGCCTTTGTCAGGCTTGATTTGTTTCCGTAGTATTTTTCTATATTCTCTATTTTAAGTAATGTGCTCATTGTTGTCTTCCTTTATTCCTTGTTTTCTTCCTTAAGCTTCTTATACTCGGGATAATTGCAGAAGAATATGCACAGGTTGCTTGCAAGTATTCCGCAGCCTGCAGCATCAACTCCGCCGCCCTGCATAAAATTGATCACGATGCTGATAACACAGAGTGCTATAGCGATAACGTTGATTATGACTGATATTCTTACTCTTTTGATATTCTTTTTCATAATGATCACCATTCCCCTTGGAAGTTGTTTTGTTTTCCTTTGATGATCCTATGATATCATATATCAGCGTATATGTCGCGTTTTCAATATTACGTAACCTTACATTTCTGTAATGTTGCGGGGGATACTATCAGAATACATCATGCATATCGTTCTTTCCGAATGTTATGATGATATCGGTATACTCACCCTGCACAGAATCGGCAGTGACACGGTGGCCGAGCTTGTCACAGAGCTTCTTGACTATATACAGTCCCATACCAGTCGATGCGGTATGTGTGCGACCGTTCTCCCCAGTGAAGGATTTTTCAAAGATATTCGGCAGATCGTTTGCGGGTATGCCGATGCCGTTGTCACGAAAATGCAATACGGTCCTGTCGGGGCTCTCCTCTGCGGTGACCGATATCTCGGATGCATTGTATTTTATGCTGTTTCCCATAAGCTGACCGAGTATGAAAACGAGCCATTTGCCGTCGGTCATGACTTCGGTGCCGAGCCCGTCTGTTGTGAGGGAAATACTGCGGC
This sequence comes from uncultured Ruminococcus sp., assembly GCA_902782875.1. The sequence goes on from CACZPE010000030.1 coordinate 1,293, forward strand.
TCTGCAGCTCTGTGCGGTTTTTTACGGCGATCTCCGAAAATGCGCGTTTGAGCGATACGGGCTTTATGATATAGTCCTTTTCGGCACTGCCGCTTCTTGCGTAGTACAGCACGCTTTCAATGTACTGATCGATCCTGCCGAGATTTTCGTCGTATCTGTGATCTCCGCTGTTGTGGCACATCAGCTGCATGCCCGCAACAGGCAGCTTTATCTCATGCACCCACAGCTCGATATACTCCCTGAAATCCGATGCCTCATGCCTGTGCACGGCTACCTGCTCACACATAGACCGTGTCATTTGTGTCATTACCTCATAGAGTATATGCCCTTCAAGAAATTCAGGTTCGCTTTCCAGTTCGGAGAGCAGATATTTTTTGTCAAGCCTTTCAAGATCGCAGAGCAGCTTGTCATAAAAGCTTCTTTTGCGGATATAATCCCAGAGTATGACAGCTGCCGCGCCGAGGAAGAGCACCACACTGACAGTTATCGCAGCCTCTGCGGGCATTCTGTAGGCGCCAAGGAATATCATCACGGTGATCCAGACCGCCGCACCGATAAGGTATGCGGGCAGTCTGTCCTTTAAATATGCCGATATCTTCATTTCAGTACATACCCCTGTTTCTTTCGGGTCTCGATGGCATCCTCATATCCCATATCAGCAAGCTTGCTGCGCAGGCGGCTGATATTCACCGAGAGAGCGTTGTCGTTTATGAACTCGTCGTTGTCCCACAGAGCGGTCATAAGCTCGTCGCGGGTGACTATCTCGCCTGTGCGGTCAAGCAGCAGCTGGAATATTATCATCTCGTTCTTTGTGAGTATCTGCTCTCTGTCTCCTGCGGTCACGGTACCCTTTGCAGCACTTACGTATGCATCGCGGTACATCTGTACGCTGCCTGTCTTTGCAGAGCGCTTGAGCACCGCGCTTATGCGCAGCAGGAGTATAGTCGGGTTATACGGCTTTGTGACAAAATCATCCGCGCCGTAGCTCATACAGAGCACCTCGTCCATCTCGGAGGTCCTGCTCGTGAGCATTATTACAGGGGTATCGCTTGTCCTGCGGTATTCCTGCAGCAGTGTCTCGCCGTTAGCACCCGGCAGGTTTATGTCAAGCAGTATCAGGTCGGCGCTGGAGTTTTTCATCTGCCCGATGATATTATCATCGGCAGCTTCCTCGGCTTCATATCCCGCATTGCGGAGAAGTATGCACAGTTCCCTGCGGAGAGCGGCTTCGTCTTCAATAATAAGTATTTTTTTCATATCGTTGTCCTCATCATTGTGTTATAACATATACATAACAGTATACACTATTACGGCACGTTTATCAAGTGTTTTGGCGGGCAAAGCCCGCAGTTACCCCACTGATTTTTTCGTATCGGATGGTTCAGTGAGCGGCACGGTATTTTCGTTTATATTAATGTAGTTAAGAGAGGCTGCTATTTTGCAGATGTGCTTTAAGGAGACGGTCGGGTTTACGGCATGACAAAAACGGCCAAGATCTCTCTTGGCCGCTTTGTGCAAATCTTTTTTAAAAGTCTGTAGGACTTTGGGGGGCAGTTTAAAATGCTGTGTGTTTTAGTTGTCGGGGTTATCGATCAATACCAACCGCCAACCTTTCCGTTGGAACCTATCTGACCGTTTGCCAGATTGACTCTGCAGTATTCCTCGGGAGCTTCGCTGTCGCAGTCTGCATAGATGGTGTCCCATGTGCCCTCACCGACAAAGTGAGCATTAGGGCTGGTGTTTACGAGGTATTCATTGTTGATGTAGGTTACGAGAACGCCTTTTCTGTAAAGCTGCATCATTCTGACGCTTCCCATTGTATCATAAACAACGATCAGTCCGAAATTGGTGTTATTTTCCTCCAGATACTTCTGGCAGTTCTTATTTACAGTATTGTACTTCATTGGATTGGTTTTTTTGCCGGTTTTCCAGCTCTCGGAAAATGCATTATCCAAAGCGCTTGCAACTACCTGGTCTATTGCCTGAGAGCCTGTGGAACCGAGTGAATTTGTTCTGTACATAACCCAGCTTACGTTAGTGAAAGCGCCAACTGTCTCATACTGTCTGTCTGCTAAATTCTTCTTCTTCTCCTGGTCGTAATAGATCACCTTGTTAAAAGCGGGGGCAGCATCCGGGAATCTCGGAAGGTTATTTACCAGTGAGAATTCTACCGCCTGCTTAATAGTACGTGCATCTGCAATGGCAGCTGTACGCTTTGCTTCCTTCATGTGACTGCTCATTGTGGGAACGATAATAAGAGCAAGTGCGCCGATGATTGCTACTACAACGATCATTTCGATCAGAGTAAAACCTTTGAATTTCATAGTCCTTGTTCTTGTCATAATGATCACTTCCTATTAAAAACTTCCTTTAAATCCGTTCTTGTGATTCGCCGGAGCATCGTCAGGAGGCAGCGGATAAAACCAAAAAATCCGCTTCCTGCGCAAAGCCGGGAGCGGAAATATAAGCCAATCACACTTGATATGATATAGATATACCAAGCACTATGCTGATTCAATTCTGCAACTGGCTGCCATTTCAGGCCCTATAGCTTTGCGTCACACGGTTTCCCGTGCTTTGCCTTTGTTATTCTGTTATAAGCAT
>CACZPE010000031.1 GCA_902782875.1 uncultured Ruminococcus sp.
AGAGTTATTTGCTATAAACATTAAAAAAATTATACCACATAATTTGCTATAAAGCAATAGAAAAGAAGAAATTTTATGAACAAATTTATGCTGTGTGAAAAACACGGCGTATCGGCATATGTGCATCAGAGCCATAGGTGGGTGCAGGCTCAGCCTGCCTGGGGTGAAACTTTTATCAGAATTGTGCTGTTTTCTGTTGTACCACAATCGGCTGAACTTTACAGACATTTTCATAGTGCCGAATACAATGCTACTTTGAAATACATCATAATTGACAATATTTTTCGATATCGTAGCATTTATCGATCAAAATGTATTCAAGACCGGATTGACAGCAATTTTTCAGATAATGCTCATTTTCTTGCTTCACGAACTGAATTGTGAAATCATCATCCGGCGATCTCTTTTCAATTGTATTTTCATTGCTGATTATATCGGGATAATGCTCATCAATGTACGCTTCGCTCATAACAAGGCACTTGAACTTGATCTGAGATAAGTATTCCTCATCAAAGCTGTCTTTCCAGTTGAACGGAATATAGCAGCCTTCTACGATAAGATCCTGCTTGTTCTCGATCGCAGTCTTGATAATTTCTTTTGTAATTGCCCATAGATAATCTGTCAGCTTATCATCATCGTAAGGTGTCAGATCTGTCTGTCCGCTTCTGATAAGCCCCATTTTCAAGTGGTCAAGTGAAAGATACGGATACTTATACTTTTCGAGCAGCTTTTGTGCGAGCAATGTTTTTCCTGTGTGAGATGCACCTGTTATTAGTATTATCATAGCTTTTCAACTCCCATTTTACTGTATCAAGATAACCGATAGACCTCTTGATCATATCTTATCATTGTCTGTGATAGTGCCTTTAGGACTTGTCCCGAACCTTTTCAGATATGCCCTGTAGAAGCATGAATAATCTCCAAAGCCGCATGAGAGTGCGGCTTTTTTAGCTGTCATACCGTTGTCGATCATATCCTTTGCCGCAACAAGGCGCTTTGCGGTTATGTATTCCCACGGTGCAGCACCTGCCGCACGCCTGAAAACTCTTCCAAGCTGTGACCTGCTTATATAAAAGTGTTGTGCCAGTTTATCGGCAGTGATATCATCAAAAAGATGTTCGTTGACATAGCTGATGATCTGCTGTTCAAATGATGGTAAAATGTTGCTCTTATGCCCTGTGTGCTGTCGGTTCAGTTTGTCGAGTATCGTCATGATACAAACTGATGCCCTGACGCTCCGCTGATATCTGTCAAGTCCGTCCTCAAACATATTTTTGAATATAGGGCTGAAATCATCGTCTGTATACAGATTGCCGGATCCAAGCTCCCTTTCGGTGTATAATGCGGTCAGCGACCTTTTTGGATCGATGCTGTCAAAAAGTGAGATGGGAAAATTGACAGCATATCGTTCATATCGTTCGGGATGCAGTATATGTATGCAGTGAGCCTCTCCCGCACGCATTATAAGTGTGCTGCCCCTTGTGAGAGGGTATACAGAGCCTTCGACAAGGTATTCGGCACTGCCGGATATAAAGAAGAATATCTCACATTTGTCATGTACATGAAAGCCGTATCTGTTGTCTGCTGGAGACGTGTCCACTGCGTGCCTTATGTATATCTCATCAAGAGCATATTCATTCAAAACATCCATCTGATCGCCTCCCTTTATATTATAACACATTATGAGCAGATTTGCAATACCTTTGCTCAGATCAACAATTGTATTGTTATTTGAGTTGTGATATTATACATAAAAAAGGAGGTCTTGACTATGTTCGGTATTGCAGCATTTGCAGATGAAGCAGCATCATCACTTGACGGGCAGATCAAAGCGATGCATGAAAACGGCATACGATATCTGGAGATCAGAGGTGTGGACGGTGAGAACATATCGGATATATCCGCTCAGAAAGCAAGGGAAATACGCCGCCGGCTTGATGACGAGGGGATAGCGGTATGGTCAATAGGGTCGCCCTTTGGCAAGATCGGCATGACTGATGATATGGATGCTCATCTGGAAAAGTTCAGGCGTTGCCTTGAAACAGCACATATACTTGGGACGAAGCATTTCAGAATATTCAGCTTTTACGGTGCATACTCTCTTGATGAAGTCTGCGAACGGCTTGCGTTATTTATCAGAGCAGCGGAGGGCAGCGGTATCATCCTGTGCCATGAGAACGAAAAAGGGATATACGGTGATACCGCAAAAAAATGCCTTGAGTTGCATAATGCACTGCCGCCTCTCAGAGCCATTTTTGACCCTGCTAACTTCATACAGTGCGGTCAGGATACTAAGGAAGCATGGGATTTGCTCTCTTCCTATGTAGAGTATATGCATATAAAGGATGCACTTTCCGACGGCTCGGTCGTACCTGCGGGAAAAGGTGTGGGACAGCTTAAATATCTGCTTTCGCAGTACAAGGGAGAAATGCTGACAGTTGAACCGCATCTGAGTGTGTTCGATGGATTTGAGAAGCTTGAACGTAACAATGATATGCACGGAAGATATGTATATCCCGACTCATCCGCAGCATTTTCAGCGGCGGTAACAGCGCTCAAAGAGCTGATAGGAGGATAATATGGAAAAAGTACGTTTGGGTATTATAGGCATGGGCAATATGGGAAACGGTCATCTTAGGAGCATAATGAACGGAGAATGTCCAAGGATAGAGGTAACGGCACTTGCGGATACCGATCCGGAAAAACTGAAAAAAGCAGGAGAATCATTTGGAGCCGCAGCGCTTTTTGATACTCCCGAAGCGCTTATGGACAGCGGACTAGTTGATGCCGTTCTTATAGCAGTTCCTCACTACGATCACCCGAGGATCGCTATAGAAGCCTTCAGACGAGG
>CACZPE010000032.1 GCA_902782875.1 uncultured Ruminococcus sp.
CGCTCAGATGAACGAGGATCCCAAGATGGCTTCCAAGCCCGATCAGGTAAAGGCAAAGATCGCAGAGGGCAAGCTCGGCAAGTTCTATACCGAGAACTGCCTGCTCGAGCAGACCTTCGTTAAGTCCGACGTATTCGACGGCACCGTTGAGAAGTATGTTGAGCATGCTGCAAAGCAGCTCGGCGGCTCTGTAAAGGTCGCTCAGTTCGTTCGCTTCGAGAGAGGCGAAGGCGTTGAGAAGAAGGCTGACGACTTCGCAGCAGAAGTTGCAGCTATGGCAGGCCTTAAGTAATCAAAAAAGATATACTTACGCCGCAAAGCGTTTATACTGCGCTTTGCGGCGCTTTTTCATCTGTCCCCGCGTAATAGAAACGCCCCCCGATGAATAAATCTGCGAGGAGGCTGTCGGCACTGCCTTGAAACAAAACATCATCAAATATACAAAAGGTACCGGGCTGCACATTAAACGACCCCCGATGAATTAATCAGCGACATAGCAGCGGGCCTTGCCCGCTTGACATGATAGAGTATATATGGTATAATATCTGTTATACCCGACAGCTATCCGGGTAATGACAGAAATGATCCGCACATATATCAAAGGCGGTATACAGAAACTATGACAGTAACATAACAGGAGAGACCATAGAGTTATGTGGAATATAGAGTACAAAGGAAAGCTCAGGGGAGATATCGACTCCATATCCTCGGGTGAGGAGCTTCCCGCGGGAAGCGTGCAGTTCAAGGAGCCCGAAACAGTAGGCAGGGCGTTTCTTCTCGGAGCGGCTTTTGTAATGCCTGCAGGAATGCTTATGTTCGTGCTTGCCGTAATAAGGCTGGTCACCGCATACCCCAAGCCCGAAGAAGGCCTTACAGCCGAAACCGTGCTCAACGTGATGCCCGCCCTGATAGTAAGCATGATCCTGCTCTGGCCATTTATGTATGTACACGAATTCATACACGCCTTTCTCTTTCCGCGGGAGGCTAAAAAGCAGATATATGTCCATCCGGAGTCCTGGTCGCTGTTTGTGTACTGTGAGGATCCCATAAGCAAGGCGCGGTTCATCACTGTGTGCCTCGGCCCTGCGGTGATACTCGGCCTTGTGCCGTATATCACTGTTATGATACTGGCCCCCGTGATCCCCGTGGCAATTATGATATCTGTCACCGCCTTTGCGCTGATAGAGTTCTGCGCAGCACTGGGAGATTTCGTGAACGCCTACAACTGTATCAGACAGGTCCCCCGTGACGGCAGGGTATTCAACCACGGATATCACTCTTACTGGATGAAATGATAAGGAGGGTGCAGGCTTGAACAACAAGCACACCAGCTATAAGGTTGCACTTGGCGGTATAGTCTCTGCGCTCTGCCTATGCATGATGTTTCTTACGGGAGTATTCCCGATACTCAACTTTGCAATAACGATATATACAGGCGCACTTATGATAATAGTCGCACATGAGGTCAGCACAGGCTGGGCGGCGGCTGCATACTGTGCAGTATCCCTGCTGTCACTGTTTCTGACCCCCGACAAGGAGGCTGCGACGCTGTTTATATTCTTCTTCGGCTACTATCCCATACTCCTGCCGCTTTTCAGAAGGATAAAATCAAAGCTGACAGTGACGGTCATGAAGTTCGCGCTTTTCAATATAGCCATGATAGCATGGTACAAGACGATCACATTCGTTATGGGTATATATGACTTTTTCGGCAACTTTGCATTTCTCGGCAAGTATCTTACAGTGGGAGTGCTTATCTTTGTCAATCTGATATTCCTGCTGTATGACTACACGATAGAATCGGTCGAAGAAGTATACGTGGAGTGGTTCAGACCCACCTATTTCGGCAGGAAGCCGCAGAAGAAAGAGGAGAACAAGTGAGGATAAGAAGAAAGAAATGGGCCCGTCCCGAGCTGGCAGTATGTGACTACTATATAGATGAACCCAAGAAGATGCAGGGAAAATGGTCTGAGGCGTTCAGGACAAAGCGCCCGGTATGGCTCGAGGTCGGCTGCGGAAAGGGCGTTTTCGCAGGCAGGCTCGCTATGATGAACCCCGATGTGAATATAATCGCTGCTGATATCAAGGCCGATATGCTCGGTGTTGCAAGGCGCACGATAGAAAAGCTCTATGCCGCTGAAAACAAGACACACGACAACCTGATGCTGGTACTGATGAATGTTGCCGAGCTTTCCGAATCCTTCTCGGAGGAGGACAGAGTTGACAGGATATATATAAACTTCTGCAACCCTTGGAACAGGGGCAAGCACAACAAGCGCCGCCTGACACACCCGAGACAGCTCATACAGTACAAGAAGATACTCTCTGACAACGGTGAGATACGTTTCAAGACAGACGATGATATACTGTTTGAGGATTCCCTTGAATACTTCGCGGAGGAAGGCTTTGAGCCCTTCTTCCTCACCAGGGATCTTCACGCGGAAAATATCCCCGATAATATAATGACCGAGCATGAGAAGATGTTCTCTGACGAGGGGATAAAGATCAAGGCGGCATATTTCCGCCTGAAAGGATGATATTGATGCGCCGTTTCTTTGCAGCTTTATGGACAGCGGCTCTTGCGCTGATGATAATAAATGTATCCGCTCCTGCTGCAGATGCTATAACCTTTATGCCCGACCAGACTATCACCAGTGAAGCGGCAGTAATGGTAAACCTTGACAAGGACGTAGTGGTATACGCCAAGAATGCGGACAAGAAGATGTATCCCGCATCACTGACAAAGATAATGACCGCTATGGTCGTGCTCGACAATGTGTCCGACATAGAGGAGACCACATTTGAAGCTCCCCGTATAGTATTTGACGAGCTCTACGGACAGGGCGCATCCGCTGTAGGTCTTGAGTGCGGAGAAGAGACCACCGTAAAGGACCTGCTCTACTCCCTCATGCTCAAATCCGCCTGTGAATCCGCAGGTGTGCTTGCCTACAACGTCGGCGGCAGCAGTATCGCCAATTTCGTTGATATGATGAACGAGAAGGCAAAGGCCATAGGCTGCACCGGCACACACTTCGTAAATCCTCACGGACTTTACGATGATAATCAGTTCACCAATGCAAATGATATGATGAGGATATTCCGCTATGCCTATGACCACTACCCCGAGCTGGTCAAGATCGCGACCACAGTGGACTACGAGATGCAGGCCACGAATATGCACGGCGAGGGCTGGGCGCATATCTATCATACCAACAGCATGATAAATCCCGCAAGCTATGAGTACTATCCCTATGTAAAGGGCTTCAAGACGGGTACTCTCGATGAATCCGGCAGAAACCTGGCTACCCTCGGCTCAAAGGACGGCAACAACTATATGCTCGTCACCCTGGGCTCGCCCATCACTGACGAACAGGGAAATACGGTATACAACCACTATGAGGATCACAGAAAGCTCTATGACTGGGCTTTCGACCACCTTGAATACAAGCAGATACTCGCCCCGGGCAAGGAAGTTGCAGAACTCCAGGTGCGTTTCGGCGAAAGCAGCGACTTTGTACGCCTCGTAACAGGTACGGACTACAGTGCCATATGGCTCGATTCCATAGACCCCGCAACTCTCAGGGAGCACGTTGAGATAGACTCCTCAAAGCTCAATGAAGACGGCACTATCACCGCCCCTGTGGAAAAGGGCACTCCCTTCGGGAAATACACCCTCACCCTCTATGACGAAGAGGTCTGCACAGTGGATCTGGTGGCTCAGGAAGATGTCACCCTCTCTATGACCGAGGCAAATATAGACAAGGCAAAGCGCTTTCTTTCATCCGGTTTTTTTCTCGCAGGCGCAGGCATCGCAGTACTTCTGATATTTCTGTACATAGTGCTGGTGGCCGCTTCAAGGAAAAAGAAAAAGAAGAAAAAGCGCAGGATCAAAAAGGTATCGTCTGACAGAAGGAATTTCTGATATATGAAGTTCAATCAGGCTGCTTCACGGTAATGTGCAGCAGCCTTTTTTCAAAGATCGGAACAGGCTATGAAAAAACGACTTGAAATGCTCGATCTGCTCAGGGGCATAGCAATGATATACGTGATGCTGTATCACCTGATGTTTGATCTGAGATTTATATACGGTGCGGACACGCCGTCGCTCCTGACCCCGGGTGAGGATATATTTGAAGCTGCGCATATATTCTTTCTGTGGATACTGTTTGCGGTATCGGGGATATGTGTGGGGTTTTCGCGTGATCCTCTGAAAAGGGGCGCACTGCTTTATATCGCAGGCTTCGGCATAACTATCGCAACACAGATATTCATGCCGTCTGAGCTTATCATATTCGGCGTGCTCAGCTGCTTCGGTGCGTGCATGGTGATCACTTCGCTGTGCCGTCCCCTGCTCGACAGGCTGCCTGCGGCAGCTGCTGCGGTATGGTTCGTGATGTGGGTGCTTTTCATGCATTTCCCCCACAGCATAAACCTCGTTTTTACATCCCTGCCGCTGAATATACCCCCTCTTGCGGCACTCTACCCCATCGGCATCACAGGAGCGGATTTTTACAGCGCTGACTATTTCCCGCTGATACCCTATATATTCATGTATCTCACGGGCTATACCCTTTCGGGCGCGGTAAAAAAGCTGCCCGAGAAGTTCTATGAGAAGCATGATATCCTCTCTCCCCTGTGCTTTATCGGCAGACATTCGCTGATATTCTATATAGTGCATCAGCCTGTAATGCTGCTGCTATGCGAACTTCTGTATATCTGAAAGGCCATATAATGAAAAAAAGAGACAACAAAAACGAAAAAGAGAAAAAGAAAAAGCTGACCCCATTCCTGAAATTCGTCCTGGTCACGTCGGGAATATTCTGGACTCTGGGAGCATTCAGCTTTCCAATGCATACGGTATACTACACGGTATATTCCGACAAGGTGACAAAACCGTTCAGGATAGTGCAGCTGTCGGATCTTCACGCTGAGAAATACGGGAAGGATATGAAAAATCTCATCGCCGCAATAGATGCCGAGCAGCCCGATCTTGTGGCGCTCACAGGCGATATATACGACGACAAGCTCGACAACTCCAAGACCACATCGGTGCTCCTTAAGGATATCGGCAGCCGCTATAACTGTATATATATCGCGGGAAATCACGAATTCTACGATGTGGAGCAGTGGAGAGTGCAGAAAGCCGAGGCGGAAAGCTTCGGAGTGACCGTTCTCGAGGGCGAAGATATCCCCGTGGGAGAGATCACGGTATGCGGCTCCGCAAGGCGCGCCGATGACGACTACGATACCCGTGAGAACGCTCTGAAGCGCTGCGCGGAGGGTACGGACCCTGACAGGTTCTCACTTCTGCTGGTACACTTCCCTCATTTTATAGATGAATACCGCTCTTACGGATGCTTTGACCTGATTCTCTGCGGTCATACCCACGGCGGACAGTGGCGACTGCCCTGGACCCAGAACGGCCTTCTCGCCCCCGATGAGGGATTCTTCCCGAAATATTCGGGCGGCAGGATCGATTTCGACGATACCGTGATGATAGTAAACCGCGGACTTACAAGAACAAAGGTAAAGCTGCCCAGGATATTCAATAATCCCGAAGTTGTCGTGGTGGATATTGTTCCTGATACAATCAGCAATTAGAAATGAGCATAGCAATTTTAGAGTTGGTTTTGTCAAGTCAGTACATAGGTAACCATAGGGGTGCAATCACTTTACTACAGAAAGTACGTGTGCATCCGCCGTGCTGACCCTTCCACCATTTCCTTACGGAAATGGTCCCCCTCCCCTTTCAGGGGAGGTTTACCCAGCCTGTTTATTTGTAAAAATAATTACATGGGCTAACATTATACTGATCTGAGTTTTTACCTCCCATTAAAGGGAAGTGCTCATTACTGCGCAAAGAATGAAACGCAAACTTAACCATTCCCGCTATATAAATCTACGAAATGGCTGTCGGCACTGCCGACCGAAGTGGGTGCAGGCTTTGCCTGCCTGAGTATAAGAAACAACATACAAACTAACGGTACCGAGCCGCAAGCTCAACCGTTCCCGATAAATA
>CACZPE010000033.1 GCA_902782875.1 uncultured Ruminococcus sp.
ACTTCTTCCTCAACGGGAGCTTCTTCTACAACTTCTTCAACAACTACTACGTCTTCTTCAACAGGAGCAGCCTCTTCAACTACTTCCTCAACTACTACTTCTTCTTCAGCAGGAGCAGCTTCTTCTTCAGCGGGAGTCTCCTCAGCAGGAGCAGTTACGCCGAGAGGAATAGCATTGCCATCCTTGTCCTTGAATACTACGTTATCGATGTAAAGGGTGTAACCGTTGTCTTCAGCCTGCCATACCTGAACAGCGATGAAGGGGTTTGTGCCCTCAGCGGTGAATCTGGAGGAAGGCATGAGGAACTTGATCTCAGCCTGAGCTACAGGAGACTCTTCGCCGGGGTTGTAAGCACCGATCTCGAACTGGGAGCCCTGAGACCAGTCAGGATTCTTCTGAGACTTGGAACCATCCATGTTAACTCTGTCGAAACCGCCTGCTGCGCCGAGTGCGCCGCCCTTCCAGTTAACTGCTGTTTCTGCATCAACAGGAGCAGCCTGGATGTCCATTGTTACGGACATGATCTTTGTAGCGGAATCTCTGGGCATGATGGAGTCAAGATCAAACCAGATCTTAGCCCACTCGCCCTTAGCAACGGGAAGTGTGAGCTGCTTGGAACCATTGTGGTCTGTTACAGTAAGGCCGCTCTTAACGCAAGCAGCAGCATCTGTGTTGAGGTAGCAGAAAGAGCAGTCGCCGTCCTCGAAATCGATCTTATCGGAACCGATTGCGGATGTACCTACGGAGAATACGGATACTGCGGATGCAGCAACAGCTACGGAAGCAGCAGCTGCGAGGAATTTTCTCATTTTCATTTTTAATTTCCCCCTATGGTGAAAATTTTTTTATTTTAATATAGCACATTCAGATATTGCCGATATTCCGGATGCCCTATATCAATGTACGGTTTTCTTGAAAGTCTTCGGCTTACTTTCTTCTGGATACTACAGCAGCAGCACCTGCAAGAGCCATAACAGCTGCAAGAGCAGCAGCGCTTGTATTGCCTGTGCTTGTGGAAGGTGTAGCCTCTACCTCAACCACTGTGGGCTGAGCTTCAACTACCTCAACGGGAGCCTCCTCAACAGGAGCCTCTTCTACAACTTCCTCAACAACTACTACTTCTTCTTCAACTGCTTCCTCAGCGGGAGCAGGCTCTTCAGCAGCAGTCTCTGCGGGAGCGCCGTTGGGATCATATGCCTTCTGGGGTATCTCATTGCCTTCCTTGTCAAAGAGCTTGAGGTCGGATACAGTGAATGTTACACCCTTGGAAAGCATGGGCTGACCGGACCAGTCCATAAATACGAGCTGTGCAGTTCCGTCAGCGGGAACGCTCGAAGGAAGAAGCCACTTGAAAGAATCCTCTACAGTCATGGTGTCGTCCCATACTGCGTTGCCGTCTTCATCCCAGGAAGCGGGAGAAAGGCTGTATGTAGCCGAGTTGCCGGTGCATACATATGTACCGCCGCCAAGCCAGCCTACATCAGTGCCGCTGAAAGCGGAAAGGCCCTTATAAGTGATCTTCCAGGAACCGGAATAGATCCTCTGGATATCATCTTCGTTCTCGACGATATCACCGATGGTAATCATAATCTTGCCAAGGTCACCGTCAACAGCTGCAGTCCATGTAGCACCGTTTTCATCGGTGGATATGAGCTTGCAGGTATCAGGATTATTGTCAGCATACGTGGTCTTTGACCAGTCTGCTGCACTTACGTGTGAGCAAAGAGCTGCCATAACAGCAACTGCTGCCACACCCGCAAACACCTTTTTCATGTCAATCTCCTCCATTTAGAGCTATATCTCAGATAAACGCAAATTTATAAAGATATTATAACATCATTGTTGAAATTATACAACTATGAGTTTTCACAATCTTTTCATAGCATTTTTGGCGTTTTTTCTACATATCCGCTGTTTTTTTGCCGATTTTGCTCCCGTTTCCGTCATTTTTACTACATTCTATACATTTACGGCTTATTTATACTAAATGTTTATTTTTGTAAAGCCGCCTCCGGGATATCCGGAGGCGGCTGACGGCTTATCTCATTGTTCAAGGGTATCATGTCCGCAGAGTACGCACTGCAGGCGGGAATTCCTGTTGCGGTAGCCGCATTTCGGGCAGTCCCAGCCGTAAACATCCTTCTCGGCCTCCGAAAGCTCCTTCAGCTGCTCCTCATCGGCAAAGGCTGTCTCTCTTGCAGGCTCGTGCATTGCGTCCCTGAGCCATCTCTTGACGGTATTGCAGTCGGATACCGCGCGTCTGCCGAGCACGGAGTCCCTGAGTGTCCTCTGGAATATAAACGGTATCTCTATACTTGCCTTGTTTCTGAGGTTGAGCATAATATAGAGGTAATACTCCGTGAAATACTCCTGTTCCTTTTCATCAAAGGCATTCTCGTCGGATATGACGGAAGTCTTCTGCACCGCCTCGACATCGAGTATATCCCTGTAATGGGCATATACAGGCTTTCCGCCGTTGTTGGGAGTAAAGCGCACCATCTGATGTACCGTATCCGCCTCGAAAAGTCCCGTGAGCGTCTCGCAGCTCTTTGACGGCTCAAAAAGCGATATCCTCGCAAGCGTCCTGCCGAGGAACGCATCTGCCGTTCCTCCCTCGGATCTTACCGCATCCGATCTTGATATGCCGCAGTTCATACACATGCTTCTCATGCCGAGATTGATATAGGAACAGCGGGGGCATGTCCATACAAGGCTGTCCTTGTCCTTTCTTGCCGCTTCCTCTTCCCTTAGCTCCTCTTCCGTGGCGTATGCGGTATCAACGGGCTGTTCCTTCATAGCGCCCCTTACCCAGCGCTTTATGACGTAGCTGTCCTCCACTGCGCGTCTGCCGAGCACGGAATCCTTGAGCGTCCTCTGGAATATGAACGGTATCCTGACATTGGAGCGCTTCGGGTCTGCGAGAAGTATATGCAGATAGAATTCGGATATATACGGCTTCTCCCCGGAGACTGCATTCTCCCCCTCTTCAGGCACAAGTCCCGCCGTGGCGGAATCGGTCATAACCGTATCAGCGTCGAGTATATCGCTGTAGTGCAGATGCAAAGCATCCATACCGCTTGACGGCAGGAACCTCATCATCTGGTGTACAGAATCCATTTCAAAAACGCCCGTCAGCGTTTCATATGACATAGTGGGCTTGAATGCACCGAAGCCCGCAAGCCGTCTTTCGCTCATTATCGCACCTCTTTCTCAACAGGTCCGTATTCTATCCTTATCTCGGGCGGTGTCTCCATGGTGAAATAGTAGTTCTCCGCCCAGTCATCACCTTGTGTGGTATCGTTTACACCCTCAGCGGGGGGCGCAAAAATCTTAAGTGTCATATCACAGCTTCCGTCGAGGGGCTTCTCAAAGAATGCTCCCATAAGATCTATCGTCTTTGCCTCGGGCGATCTGTAGAACCATTTGCCGTTTATCTCGATCATATAGTTGCCCTTGTCGGCAAATGTTATCTCGCAGAAATGCGGCTGTGCCTCAAAATGAAGCGGTATCGCAATACCGTCGGAATCCTCCGCTCCTCCCCAGCGCATCTTCACGGGGAACTCGAGCCTGTCGGACACCTCAAGGGGCGGCATGAACCAGTCGGAATGGATTATCTCCCTGTATGTCTTCATCAGCGGCTGCTCGATACCTGTATCGGGATAGTTCGGATCCTCGATCTCAAGTCCCAGCCTGCCTCTGTCCCTGAACTGATAGAGCGTGAATGCGCTGAACCAGTCAGCCTTCTCCTCCACGAGGATATCGCAGAATTCCTTTACCATAGCTGCCTGATCGTAAGGCCCCGTAACATCGCCGTCAGCGTTGAACTCCGCCATAGTCATGGGCTTTGCCTCTCCGCCGTTTAAGTATCTGAAGCGTTCAAAGCTCGCCTTTGTCTTTTCATAGGTCTCTCTCACGCTGTATCTCGCGTGGGAATGCCCGCCCTGTTTTGCCACATCGTACGGCCAGCCCCAGTGCAGAGCCATATATTTATCCACAGACCATATATCCGCCGAGGGGATAGTCGCCTTGAAGTCCTCTTCCTTCTCCATCTCGGTCTTGTTCATATCCTCGATGCCGCCTATGCATATCACAGTCTTTACATTCGGGGCATACTCGTGTATGATATCGGTGAAATGAACGAAGAAATCGCCTATCTCCTTATAGGATGCCCTCTTTGTGAAGCTGAACCAGTTGCCTGTAGCCTCGTGGTTTATGCGCAGCATCATGCGCCCGTAGGGACGCAGATCCTTTGCTATGGCTATCAGCTGTTCATCCGTGCAGTTGGGGTCTATCGTGAGGGTGAGATTCACGTCCTGGCCGTGACGGCGTACATCACGCATCTGCGAGAACGGCTCGCCGTCGGTATTTCCGCCGATGCCGCCCTTGTATGTGAAGTAGTCATCATAGGGATAATCCCACTGGAAGGATACATCCGCATCCTTCATCGCTTCGGATATCCTCTGGGGCCACTGCTTGTCAAAGGGGTAGTAGCAATACATCAGGCTGATGCTTCTGTGCGGTCTGCCGAGCTTGTTCAGTATATAGTCCTGATTTACATACTCGCCTCTTTCGGAGCCGTCCCCGAGGTCGACCGCACATCGGGCCTTGCCGATATGTACCTTGAATATATCCATCAGAAAATATCCTCCTTCTTTTCAGCGGGAGCAATGGCGCTCTTGGCGCGTCTTACCGCCTCAAGATTTGCCGCAAGTATATTCTCGGTCTTGGTCAGCATATCTATGATATAATTGTCGGTGGCAGCCTTGACAGCCTTGGACTGCTCATTCGCCTTCTTCTCTATCTCCTCGGCCTTTGCCTTTGCTGCCTTGGTGATAGCGTCGTTGCTGGTGAGGTCTCTTGCCCTGGCCTCCGCTCTGGTGATTATCTCCTCAGCCATACGGTTGCCGTCATCTACGATATTCTTTCTGTCCGCAACTATCTGCTCTGCCTGCTTCATCTCTGCAGGGAGGTTCATCATGGCCTTGTCGATAAGGTCCTGCATAACCTCGGGATCTACAGCCTTATTTGCGGAAAAGGGTACTGCCTTTGCACCTACGAGCACATCGGTCATCTGCTCGAGAAGAGATTTTACTAATTCCTGTGACATATCGGTTATCACCTTTCATTATATTATAGTGCTGATTATCATCGCTGTACTTTAAGACGCTTTTCGATATCGGAAAGTATCTGCGGCGGTATGAACGTGCTTATGTCGCCTCCGTAATACGCCACCTGCTTTACGGCACTTGAACTGAGATACATATTGTCAGCGCTGGTTGTAAGGAATACGGTCTCTATGCCGTCGTTGAGAGTGCGGTTTATCAGCGCCATCTGGAATTCATACTCAAAGTCTGTCATAGCGCGCAGTCCCTTTACTATTGCGGTTGCGCCCACACGCCTTGCATGATCCACGATAAGCCCCTCGCATATCTCGACCTCTACATTGTCAAGCCCCTGTGTCACTCTCTTCAGAAAATCCACACGCTCTTCGGGAGTGAAGCTGGGTGTCTTCTGAGCATTCACGCCGACAAGAACGATCACCTTGTCAAAAAGGGATGCCGCCCGCTGTATTATGTCAAGATGTCCCACCGTCACCGGGTCAAAGCTGCCCGGGCAGACTGCGATCCTCATATATCTTCCTCCTCATCGTGAACGGGAACTCTGTATACCGTCACGCCTATCTTGCCGTAGCGGTAGGTCTTTGACTTCACGAGCCTGCCGTATTCATCGGGGAGTGTGAGTTCCTTTTCATGCTCGCACACGACTATGCCCCTGTCAGACATCTTGCTCTCAAGCAGAGGCATCGCCTTTTCTATTATCCCGTTTCTGTACGGGGGATCGAGAAAGGCTATATCAAATTCGAGCCTTGCCATGCGCAGGAAATCCAGACTGTCCGCCTGTGTGACCGTGCACTGTGATGTGAAGCCGCAGGCGGATATATTATCCTTTGTACACTTCACGGAATCCGAAGCGGCATCCACAAAGCGGCAGGACTTTGCCCCCCTTGAGACAGCCTCTATACCCAGCTGCCCCGTGCCGCTGAAAAGGTCGAGAACTCTCGCGCCCTCTATCTCAAACTGTATCACGGAGAATATGGCCTCCTTGACCATATCCGTAGTGGGGCGAACATCCTCGCCCTCCAAAGCGGCGAGCTTTCTTCCTCTCGCCGAACCTGTTATTACTCTCATGCTCTCTCCTGTATAATCCTTATGGATGTTTTTATACTCAAAAGTGATTACAAATTAGTTACACAAATTAATTATAGCTTAAAAAATGCTTTTTGTCTATACACAAAAAGCATTTTTTCCAAAGCAATTTGCACAAAATCATACGTTCTTATGTCTGCATTTTTACCAATCGCATTCTGCCGCCGTAAACCGACGGCTTTTCCCGGGGCGGTGTATTATTAAAACTGCATTAGAATTACCGGAAAATATTGATTTCATGCTGAAAACATGGTATATTGAATCTTGCAGTGAACATCACATTTTCCAAGGAGGATAATATGACAAGCTTTTTCAGCTATGCGATTACTCATCACTTCTTTTATATCATCGGGGGTGTCTTCTTAATAGCAGTGGGGATATACTATCGCCGTATAGGGCAGAGGTCAGCGGCCCTCAAGGCCATATGCACGATGCCCGTAAGCGCCGTATGTGTTGAGACACAGCGCCGCGGCAGCTACAAGTACCGCAGATACAACTGCACTTACAGCTTTGAATACGGCGGCAGATACATTACCGCCAACAACGGGATATGGGGTCCCATAGACATTTTCTCCATCCCCCAAAGCGGCTCCCAGGTACAGCTGATGATAGACCCGTATGATCCTGAAAACCACATCTATGATGTGATTGCAGTCAGATCTGCATCTAATGCCAGAATCAGCTGCATATTGAGCATTGTTATAGGCGTGTTCATCATCGCAATGCCGTTTCTGATGAGCGCCGGGATCTTGTCCTGACATTATGCGCAGGCTTTGCCTGCGCATATATTTTCTCCGAGCATTATACGTATAGTATAATTTACTGTATATTTTACTATTTTAGCGCCTGTCATTCCATAAGCTCGTTCTGCACATAGTTATATACCTCTTCGGCAGTCTCCTCAGGTATATGCAGCAAAGATGCCATTTCCGACTTTGATACCTGTCTGAGCCGCTCAATGGTCTTATACTCCGACAGCAGCTTTGCCGCCTTCTTTTCGCCTATGCCCCTTATCGAGGTAAGGCCTGTCTCAAGGCTGCTCTTCCTGTGCTTCTTACGCTGATAGGATATCGCAAAGCGGTGCACCTCGTCCTGTATTCGCGTGACGAGCATAAACGCCGCATCGGAATGGGATATACCTATCTCACACCCGTGAGTAATTGCCCTTGTGCGGTGATTGCCGTCCTTGACCATGCCGAAGACATTTGTCTTTATGCCCATATCCGACAGCACCTCATTGACGGCATTGAGCTGATTTTCGCCGCCGTCGAGCAATATCAGGTCGGGCATGCGTCTGAAGCCCTCGTCCTCCTCATTCTCATCGAGATAGTGCGTAAAGCGTCTGCGCAGCACCTCCTGCATGCATGCAAGGTCGTTCTGCGTGACGTTTTTTTTTTTTTTTAAACGCTTGTAGCGCTTTTTTGACGGCCTGCCGTTCTCGAATACTATCATGCCCGCCACCATATCATCAGAGCCGAGATTGGATATATCATAGGATTCGATATAAAGCGGCGTCCTGTCGAGCCCGAGAAGCGACGCCAGCTCTTCAAGGGCGGCGATCTCCTTTGCAGTGCGCCCCACCTTTATCGAGAGATACTCCTCCGCATTGCTTTTTGCCGTCTCTGCAAGGCGCATATACCGCCCCTTCTGCGGCACTATCACATCTACCGCATGACCTGCGCGCTCCCTCAGCAGGCGCTCGAGATCCTCCGTATCCTCCGTGCCGGTATACAGCACCACATTTCTCGGTATCTCACGAGATCCGCTGTAATACTGCGTGACGAAATCCTCGAGCATGAGCGCGTCCGCTTCCTCTTCGCCAAGGAAATACTCCGCCCTGTCGAAAAGCCTGCCGCCCCTGTACATGATCACAGCCGCGCAGGCCTCTCCGCTGTTTTTTGCAATGGCCACAGCGTCCGTGTCGGGCAGCCTGTCCCTTATGATCGTCTGATCGTCCGCAGCGCGCTTCACGGCGTTTATCCTGTCGCGGAACATCGCAGCCTTCTCAAAGTCCAGCTCCTCGGCGGCTTTGTTCATCTGCTCAGTCATGCGCTCTACAGACAGCACAGAGCCACTTCTGATATACTCCACAGCTTCGTCTATGACAGCGGCATATTCCTCCTCGGATATCTTCCCCCTGCATACGCCCATGCAGCGCTTTATCTGAAAGTTGAGGCACGGCCTGCCCTTTCCGATATCCCGGGGGAATACCCTCTTGCAGGTGGGGAGCATAAAGACCTTGTTTGCCTCCTCAGCGGTGCGCCTTGCCACAAACGAGCTTGTATACGGCCCCAGGTGCATACCAGTCTCCGCCTTTTTCAGCTCGCCTGTTATGCGCGAATACGGCGGAGGGGATATGCGTATATAGCTGTAGCCCTTGTCGTCCTTGAGCAGTATGTTGTATTTCGGGGAATGCTGCTTTATCATCGAGCATTCGAGTACCAGCGCCTCATACTCCGATTTTGTGACTATGAAATCATAGTCATATACATTCTCCACCATAGCCGCCACCTTGGGTGTGTGGTTCGGAGTCTTTGCAAAATATGAGGACACACGGTTTCTCAGGTTCTTCGCCTTGCCTATATATATTATATGGCCCGTTTCGTCCTTCATCTGATACACTCCGGGCGCAGTTGTGAGCATTGCGGTCTTCTCACGAAGATATTCCAGTCTCGGATTCATATCCGTATCCTCTCCATATAACATGTACGCATCTCTCCGCCGCATACGTTACGCCTGCGGCGCGGAGAGATGCGCTGTGAAGTTTACGGCCGGCTGTCAGCCGATGGCTGAGAACAGACTGCCCACTGCAGCAAATACCGCAAACAGCATCTGGCCCACTATTATGAGAACGATTATTATAACAATCGTAAGGACTTTTTTGTCCCTCTGGCTAATCTCTCTCTTCTTGCCGTTGAGCAGGTCATTGATATACTGCTCCGCCTCCTGTGCCTTCTCGGGGTCGGCCTGACGTCTCATTCTCTCGGGCAGGAATATATCCGTAGGATTTGAGGGGAATGAACCGCTCTGCGAGGGTCTGTCCGCGGATATCTGAGGCCTGTTCTGAACCGGGGGCGTATTCTGCCTGTACATCTCATGTACATCGCGGACAGGCGGCTTCAGCGTCGTGCCCTTTTCGGATATGTCATAGGTCACCTTTCTGTGTTCGTGGCCCCTGTCATATCTGTTGCAGTCTATCGACGCACTGTCGGTATAATCCTCTGCGGTGAACACTGCCGCACCGCAGTACGAGCAGAAATCATCGTCTTTGCTGAGCTTGTGGCACTCGGGACAGATCTTCATATTCATTCCTCCTGTTCGGGTGTTTGATCAAAACGTATTGAATTTATTATCTTGTATGCTGTATCGGGATTATTTTCATCTGTCATTCTTCCTTATAGTCTATCCTTACCGAATTTATCATCTTGTACATAGTGTCCTCATCCGGGGCGGATACTATGACGGTATATGATGTGTCGGGGTCCTTCATGTCAAATACCTCGATCATATATTTGTCCCTGTTGTCACCGTAGGGGCTGATATAACCCGCT
>CACZPE010000034.1 GCA_902782875.1 uncultured Ruminococcus sp.
AATCCACCGTTGCTACAGCCATAAAATATGCAGGCTATCAGACCGGCATACTCATTTCCTGTTATAGAAGACGTCAGCTTAAACAGAAAGAACTGGGCGAATATCAGAGCAGCAATATTTATGATAAACGCATACCAGAAAGAAAACTTGTCAGGAAAGAATGATGATATGGTATGAAGTATCATATAATACAGCGGCGGGTGATGATCGAGGTACTGATTATAGTATACCGAATCATATCTGAATCTTTCGCCGCGCTGAACAGTGATATAATCATTGAGCTCTTTTCCGTCCACCCATTCTCTGAAATGCTCGGTATGGGCATATTTGTATTCTTCATCGTCAAGGGTGGATACAGTATTCTCAAGCTGGAAAAACGGTCTGTAATAGCTGTTTGACAAAGCATAACACCATACTTCATCAAGATAGAATCCCTGCTTTACATCCCAGAATACAAAGGATGTATATACAATTTCGCATATTATAAAAACCACAAGCAGAATAAACGGGATATTTTTCTTTTTTATCAGAGACATTTCAAGTCATACCTCCTGTCAAGATACGATAACAGTTCATTCACAGTCATCCCTGTCTCTGCAGGGCGCGAAATGATCAGCGGGAGTGCACCTGTTTTCTCACAGGCACGTATCTTTTCTTCAAATCCGCCCTCTTTTCCGCTCTCTTTTGTCACGACATAGGAGCAGCCTTCAAAATCATGTACATTCTGCTCTTCCGAAAAAGGGCCGAGACCTGTTATTATATCTTCAAAGCCGTAAGAACGGCATATTTTCATGTTTTCTTCACTGTCGAGTATCCTTACTGTGCATCTGTCTGCAAATTGCCTGAAATACGGTATCTCCTTCGTGCCTGTCGCAATGAATATCCTTCCCTGCGTATCAGTAAGGTATGCGGCGGCTTCTTTCGCAGAGCCGAAATACACGGCGCCTGCCGCTTTCGGAAGAGGCTCACGTATCACTCTTATATAATCAGTATCTGTCATATCACACGCACTGCGTATGTTTACAGTCGCTTCTTCAGCATAAGGATGTGTGGCATCTATCACAATATCGGGAGAGATATCCGTTATAAGCTCTGTGATCTGTAACTTATCCTTTTTGCCGATGAGGATCGATGCCTTATCTGTAATAAGCGATGCCCCGTACTCCGTAGTAACACATACAGTCGTATCCGCATGCTCTGCACACCACTCTGCAAGTATCCTCCCCTCGGTAGTTCCGCCGAAAATAAGCAGCTTCATATGTCATATCCCCTGACTGTCACCATTTTACCGTTCACGTTTCTGGTAGATGAATTGCCGATAAATACCGTTGTGAACATATCTGCCTGATATTTCTCAAGTTCACTGAGCGTAAGCAGAAGATATTCCTCTCCGTCTCTGCCTATATTATGAGTTATGCCGCATATGGTCCCTGCGGGACGGTATTCCAGGAATATCCTGCAGGCTTTTGCAAGATGATCTCTTCTTTTATGAGATGACGGATTATACAGCACTGTCACTATATCACAGCCTGCAGCCGCTCTCAGACGCTTTTCGATCATATCCGAAGGCGTGAGCAGGTCTGAAAGGCTTATCACAGCGAAATCGTTTGTAAGAGGCGCTCCCAGGAGCGCTCCCCCCGAAAGTGCAGCCGTGATACCGGGCTTTACGGATATCTGCGCTGCAGGGAACTCTTTTTCGGCTATCTCATACACAAGCCCTGCCATAGCATATACTGCACTGTCACCGCTGCATACAAGAGCGGTATCAAAGTTCAGCGAATGATCAAGCGCATATCTTACACGGTCAGTTTCCTGTCTCATACCGGTGCTGTAGTACTCCTTATCCGGGAATATGCGTCTTACAAGCTCTGTATATGCGGTATAACCGACTATGAGCGAACATTCAGACAATGACTGTATCGCCTCTTCTGTCATAGCCTCTCTGTTTCCGGGACCTATTCCCACGACAGTCAGCATATCTGTCTCCTTTCGATATCGATATCTGCGGGAAGCTTTCCCACAGCAGCAGTCATTCCGTCCTGAGCGGTCTTATGTATGATGATCTCCGCTCCTGCAGCACATACACTTCTTTCGCAGACATTATCCGTACCCGTTACCTGACTTACAAAATCAGACGGCGCAAAAGCTCCTGATACTGCATTGAGTTCATCCGCAGTGAAAAACAAACATTCAGCCGAAAATGCACCTGCAAGATCAAGTATTGCTTTTTCATCACGTTTTATATCTATGCTGGCAATATATCTCACACGTCTTATATCTATATTTGCCGACAGTAATACCTGTTTTGTAAAGATATACATTTTTCCGGGATCGGTATCACGTCTGCAGCCGACGCCTATCACGATGTTTTTCGGCAGAAGTACGAGCGTATTTTCGTACGGCTTCTTGCTTTCATCATCGGCTATATATATACCGTATTTTCCTTTTGCCGACGGCTTGCAGCCTCTGACGGGATATCCACCGAAATGTATTTTTTCTCCCCTTGCGGATGCGGCTGCAATAGTCTTTGCCATATCCATATCGGTGATAACAAGAGAATTTGCCGCAGCAAAGCAGTCAGGAGAAAATCTGCCGCCTGTATCGGTAGCCGTTGTTATAACAGGTACAGCGCCTATTCTCTCCGCAAGAGTTTCTGTAAGGATATTCGCCCTGCCGATATGTCCTGAAAGCACCGACACCGCAAATCTGCCGTTCTCGTCAATTGCCGTGACCGCAGGATCGGTAAGCTTAGAACGTATATACGGTGCTGTCATCCTGACTGCTATGCCCACAGATGATATGAACACCAGTGCTTCATATTCATCCCATATCTCACCGACAAGCCCTGACAGAGAAGAAAAAGATACTGCAGAGCCATCCGCATATCTGTCAAGACAGTATATCGTATTATCATCGCCCGATGATGCTCTCCGTGCAGTTTCAAGTCCTTTAACGGATATTGCTATATATGCTGTTCTCATTTTCTGTACATCGTTTCAAAGTTTTTGTCGTAAAGCTTTGAAAGCTCATAGTCACTGCCGAGAAAGCCGCCCACACATATGAGTGCAGTACGCGTGATATCATACTTCCGTGCTGTTTCGGCAAGGTCGGAAAGTCTGCATCTGTACACCCTTTCATCAGAGTGTGTGGCTTTATATACTATCGCGGCGGGAGTATCCGGGGAATATCCGCCGTCTATAAGATCAGTCTGTACCTTTTCAGTGAGCGATGCGCTCAGGAATATCACCATAGTCGCATTATGCGCAGCAAGTGAGGAAAGGCTTTCCTTTTCAGGCACTGGCGTGCGCCCCTCTGCCCTTGTGATGATCACGGTCTGGCTTACTCCGGGAAGAGTATACTGCGCTCTGAGTGCTGCCGCCGCACCGCAGAAAGAACTTACTCCCGGGCATATATCATAAGCGATACCCATAGAATCCATCCTGTCCATCTGCTCACGCACAGCGCCGTAAAGACATGGATCGCCCGTATGCAGCCTTACTGTATCAAGTCCGTCTGCTTCGGCTCTGGCGATAACGTCTGTGACCTCGTCAAGAGTCATATATGCACTGTCATAAAGTGCAGCACTGCTTTTGCACATACTCAGCAGCTGCTTGTTTATAAGCGAGCCTGCATATATGACTACATCGGCTTTTTCCAGAAGTCGGGCTCCCCTTAACGTGATAAGATCTGCCGCACCGCTTCCCGCTCCTACAATATGCACCATCAGCTGTATTCCTCTCTTAGAATGGCGGTTATATCCCCTGCTTTCTCCGTCTGACCGAGAAAGCCGTATACATTGGAGAACATCAGCGCTCCTGCGTTTATCCTGCCCTTTGTTTTTGAATCAAGATATGTCTGAGTTCTCTCCATAAGCTTATCCATAGTCTGTCTGAGTAATCCGCGGCCGTTTAGTATATCAAGCGCCGCATCCGTAGAGACACACTCCGTCAGTTTTCTGAGCGTATCTATATCAGCATCCGCAAGCAGGGCACACATCACAAGTACCTCTATACGGCCGTCAGCCTGGGCTGAGTGAGTGTTCATGATACCCGTGCCGAGTTTTACGAGCTTACCGATATGTCCTGCAATGAGCACATTTTCAAAGCCCATCTCCATGGCCATATCAAGTGCATCACCTATGAAATTTGAGCATTTTACGTTCCTGTCCTGTATAAACGAGAGTTCCTTTGCAAGATATCCCTCTCCGTAATTGCCGAGTGTAAGCACTATACTGTGCTTTCCCTCAGCCTTTCTCATATTCATCTCCACACGCACAGTCTCAAGTATGGCCCGCGTGCTCATAGGCTCAACTATTCCGCTTGTGCCTATGACAGATATACCCCCGATGATCCCCAGTCTCGGATTATAGGTCTTTTCAGCCAGGCTTTCGCCCTCGGGAATATATATCTCTACCCTAATACCGCCATCATAACCGCACTGAGAACATACATCAAGCACAGCTTCCTTTATCATACTGCGCGGTACTGTATTTATCGCATAGTCTCCCACAGGTCTGTCAAGGCCCGGCTTTGTAACTTTGCCTACTCCCCTGCCGCCTGTTATCTCAAAACCGCTTTCGGCAAGAGTAACTGCGGAATACACCGCTATGCCGTTTGTAATATCAGGATCGTCTCCGCTGTCCTTTATTACCGCACATGAGGCTGTATCGCCGTCTTTTTTCATATCGACAGGCCTGAGTGTAAGCATATCCCCGCCAGGTAGCCTCAGCTCTATCTCATCGCAGGGCATTCCGAAAAGCATTCTTGCCGCAGCCGCACTTGCAGCCGCCGCACATGTACCGGTGGTATAACCCCTGCGTAGCATTTTTCCGTCGTGATAGATGTAATTATCCATAATTCTCAAACAGAGCATACCCTTGCGGGATATGCTCTGTTATCCTTTTCTAAGATATCAGTTTATCAGACATTTATCTCTGCTGTTTCGTGTGTAAGATCCTTATACTTCTCAAGCACGGGAGCAACACATTCTGCAAGGAATTCATCCACCTGCTCCGAGCTTCTGCCTGTATAATTCTCGGGTATGAGTGTCCTGTCGATATCCTCGCGGGTAAGTCCGAAGGAAGGATCTGCAGCTATACGCTCAATAAGGTCATTGTCAAGGCCTTCCTCCTTGACCTGCTTGCCTGCCTGCATAGCATAGGTACGTATCTTCTCATGGAGTTCCTGACGGTTGCCGCCCTTTTCAACAGCATCCATCATGATATTCTCTGATGCCATGAAGGGAAGCTCAGCCATTACTCTGCGGCGTATTATCTTGGGATACACAACAAGTCCCGAGGTAACGTTTATCATGATATTGAGTATCGCATCACAAGCAAGGAAGCCCTCTGCAACGGATATACGCTTGTTTGCGGAATCGTCAAGGGTACGCTCGAACCACTGGGTACCGGCTGTGAATGCAGGATTGAGCGTATCTATCATCAGGTATCTTGCAAGAGCGGTGATTCTCTCGCATCTCATGGGATTGCGCTTGTAGGGCATAGCGGACGAACCTATCTGATTCTTCTCAAAGGGCTCCTCCATTTCCTTGAAGTTCTGAAGTATGCGCAGATCATTTGCAAATTTCATCGCAGACTGAGCGATATTTGAAAGAGAAGAGAGCACCTGATAGTCTGTCTTTCTCGAATAGGTCTGACCGGATACGGGAACAACGGCAGAAAAGCCCATTTCCTCCGCGATAAGTCTTTCAAGCTCCTTGACCTTTGCACTGTCGCCGTGGAAAAGCTCCTTGAAGGATGCCTGTGTACCTGTAGTACCCTTTGAACCGAGGAGCTTGAGGCTGTCTATCCTGTATTCAAGCTCATCGAGGTCTATGAGCAGTTCATTTATCCAGAGGGTGGCACGCTTGCCGACAGTGGTGAGCTGTGCGGGCTGAAGATGTGTATACGCAAGAGCAGGCATATCCTTATACTGCTTTGCAAATGAAGAAAGCTGGGATATGACGGTAACGAGCTTCTTTCTCACTACCTCCATAGCATCACGCATTATGATAACATCGGTATTATCACCCACATAGCATGATGTGGCACCAAGATGTATGATACCCGCTGCATCGGGGCATGCCTTTCCATAGGTATATACATGTGCCATAACGTCGTGGCGAACCTGCTTTTCGCGCTCAGCGGCACATTCATAGTCTATATTATCTATATTGGCTTCAAGCTGATCAACCTGCGCCTGTGTTACAGGGAGGCCGAGCTTCATCTCTGCTCTTGCAAGAGCCACCCAGAGCTTTCTCCATGTGGTGAATTTCTTGTCTGCGGAAAACAGATACTGCATCTCCTTGCTGGCATATCTGGTGCAGAATGGTGATTCATAGGATGATGTATCGTGCATATTGACAACAACCTTTCAAGAATAATAATACTTAACTATTATATCATATTTCAACACAAAATACAAGTATAATAAAAGAAAAAGTCATCTATAAATATCATAACTGCCTGTACCACAGGTGTCTTTCGTATCGCACCGCTTACGAGGAAGTCATCATCAGCTCTGCCGCCTCTTCTGCGGGAATACAGCGGGCATAACGCCTGTTCCATATGAATTCGTTATAGTATCTGTAGGTCTGTTCGGCAGTCATATACTCATTGTCAAACGTAGAATTGGCGTATTCAGGGACTATGATCTCAAAGCCGTGTTCAAATCCGCATTTTACCGTCGCATCTATGCAGTAATCTGTCTGCAGCCCTGTAACTATCAGCGTTTTCTCACCTTTTTCCTCAAGATACTCAAGAAGGCCCGACTCTTTGAACGGGCTGTTGACAGTTTTATCAAATACCATCTCCCCTTCCTTCGGGACAAAAAGCTCCGATATCTCATATCCGTCATTGCCCTTTGTCAGCAGGTATCCTTCCCCGTCATCATGACGGACAAATATGACCTCGGTACCGCTTTTCCTCGCGGCAGATATAAGCATCTGCAGATTTGACACAAATTCACGATATCTGTACAGCCCGTCATTTGTGATAAGCTTCTGTGTGTCTACGACCAAAAGTACCATAGTATCCTCCTTAAAAAATCCGCAGTCATGATATGACTGCGGATAGATTCACGATGACAGATTGTTAAGTCCGTATCTCTTTATTATTGCTTCATAGTCCTTATAAGCATAGTTGAGGTCGACATCCTCGGGAATGCCTGCCATAGTGCCGCTTTCGCTGTACTGCCACATTCCGTAGTGATAGCTGTAGCTTTCGGCAAGCTTGTCAGCGCCGCCCCAGCAGGCAACCCAGATATCATAGTCCATAAGCTCGTCCATATATACGCTTGCTTCAAAGAACTTAGCATAGCTGTATATCATAGTGTAGTAGCCTGCGCTCTCGCACATCTCAACGAAGGTGACCACGATATCCGTAACCTCTCTCGGATCCATCTGCTTGTAGAATTCCTCTTCTATATCAAGCACTACTGGGTACTTGGGAGAATATCTGCCTATTACATTGAGGAAGAAAGCCGCTTCCTTCTTTGCTTCTGAAACATTCTTCGCATAGGTGTAATGATAGAAGCCATAGGGAATATTGTACATCTCACAGCCTCTTACATTATTCTCAAGCTGTGTATCCTCGTCTTCATATCCGTAGGAAGCTCTTATCATCGCAAACTGCGCTCTGCCTGTCCTCTTTACGGTCTCCCAGTCAACATCACCGTTCCATTTGGAAACATCGATGCCCTTGAGTACGTCGTCATAGACAGTGATATAGATGCTGTCGCTCTTGCCGTTGTCCGTGGTGAGTGTGATTATGGCATTACCCTGAGCCATACCCGTTATCTTGCCGTCATGTGTAACGTTGACAACGGAAGGATCGCTTGAAACTATATCATAGGTAAATACAGCACCTGAAGGATATATCCTTGCATCAAGAGTCTTTGAAGCGCCAACGCTCAGGCTCTCTGATTCATCGGCAAATCTTACCTTTGAGGGAACGAGCTGGCCTTCCTCGT
>CACZPE010000035.1 GCA_902782875.1 uncultured Ruminococcus sp.
CAGTTATCTCTCCGTACCATGACCTACTACCAGCAACATATTCAAATTTAGTGTAATCAACTTTCATGATAAAAGCCTCTCCTCCAAATCCCGATTATGTTAGTAACAATTATAGCAAAACATCGCTGCATTGTCAATATAAACGCCATAGTACTTCTGACGATATATCAGAAATACTATGGCTTAATTCTATATGGGTATCTGTCTTAAAACAGCCCCTGATATCATTCAGCCTTGATTATGGCTTTATCGGCCCAGCGTCCGCTCTTGTAGCGGATAAGCCCTACACCTGCGGTTATCAGCCATGTGCAGGCTGTGGTGAGCCATATCCCCCAGTAGGATATGAACGGTATCGCTGTGAGTATCAGCGAGAAGGATATGCGGCATATAACCTCGGTGAGACCGTTGAGAAGGGCGTAGCCTGTGTCGCCCGAGCCGTTGAGAAAGCCCCTGACGGTATATATAAGCCCGAGTGACCAGTAGAAGCAGGCCGTTATTGTCAGAGCTTTTCCTGCAAGTGCGGTAACGTCTGTATCTGTAACGAATATACCCGCGATATATCTGCCGCAGGTTATGAATACAGCCGCCAGTGCGAATGCAGTTGCCATTGATATGAGTATGGTGGTATGCAGACCCTTTACGGCTCTTTCACGCTTGCCTGCGCCGATGTTTTGTCCTGCGAATGTGGAGATCGCCGCGCTTATGGATGCAAAGGGCTGATGAACGAGCTGTTCTATACGCATGCCTATGGTATATGCAGACATAACAGTCTCTTTGAAGCCGTTGGTCACACGCTGCAGAGCAGCCATAGACACGGATATCAGACTGAACTGAAGAGCTACGGGGATGCCTGTCTTTATGCATATCCATATCATATCGGCGCGTATTGCCCTGGGGGACCAGTCCACCTTTATCAGCCTGTCGCCGTGGAAGCACCAGAATATGCACAGAGTCGCCGAGAGCCCCTGGGCAGTCACTGTAGCCCATGCCGCGCCCGCAACTCCGAGCCCGAACTTCACCACAAAGAGCAGATCGAGCATTACATTCAGGAAGGTCGATATGCAGAGGAATACAAGCGGAGTCTTTGAGTCGCCGAGCGCACGCATGACGGCATTTATCCAGTTGTAGGCGGCGACACATACCGTACCGCCGCAGGCGATGCGCATATATGTTGCCGCAGTATCCATCAGGGTATCGGGCACATCGAGCAGCCCCAGCAGCGGCACGGTGAGTACTACCGACAAAAGGCTCGTCAGCACTCCGACGCACATCGTTACCAGCGCAGAGCATATTATCGCGCTGTTGAGACGGCTTTTGTTGTCCGCTCCGAAGTACTGTGCCACTATTATTCCCGCACCTGTGGAAAGTCCCATGCACAGTGTGAAGAAAAGAAATGTGAGCGAACCTGTGGAGCCGACTGCGGCAAGCGCATCAGCACCGAGAAATCTGCCGACGATGGCGGTGTCTGCGAAGTTATATGTCTGCTGCAGAAGATTTCCTCCGAGCAGAGGAAGAGCAAAGCTGATTATATGTCCTGCTTCGCTGCCTGTAGTCATATTTTGTCTGGCCATTCCGTGTATCTCCTTAAAGCCTGTTATCTGTTTTTTTATTTCAACTGATTATATCATATTGAAACTGTGATTTCAATATAATGTTTATACAATGATATAAAACAAACAGAACTGTATAGGATATATCATCATTGACGCAAAATTCATATATAAAGGAATTTCTTCTTGATTAAATGACATATATCTGTTATAATAAGTTCAGATGTGTGCCGTCCGGTGTATGCCGTACGCACAGAACAACACGTCAGCGGGGAGGGACGGATATGGAATATCTTGATATAGTCGATGAAAACGGTGAGCCTACAGGCAGAACGGTCCTGCGTGAGGAGGCTCACAGAAACGGTATAATGCACCGCACCTCTCATGTGTGGGTGATACGCACAGAAGGCGGCGTCACCGAGGTGCTGCTGCAGAAAAGAAGCATGGACAAGGAATCCTTCCCCGGGATGTACGATACATCCTCCGCAGGGCATATCCCCGCAGGCGAAGACCCTCTTGCTTCAGCTCTGAGGGAACTGGAGGAGGAGCTGGGTATATGTGCATGTGAAGAACAGCTGAGATATATCGGCTCTTTTCATATCAGCTATGAAAAGATGTTTCACGGCAGGATGTTCAGGGATAACGAGATAACGGGAGTATATGTATACAGCGGGCCTGTAGATACAGACAAGCTCGTTCTGCAGCCCTCTGAGGTCGATGAAGTGAGATGGTTCGCTCTGGAGGACGTATGGGATGAGATACAGCACAGCAGGGACAGATTCTGTGTGCCTGCCGAGGGTCTTGATCTCCTCAGGAAATATATCAAAAAGGCTATGACATCATGAAAGGGAGAAGTGCTATGACATACGAAAAAGAAACACTGGGCAAGCTTCTGAGCGATGAAAGGATCGCGCCTGTGGCTGCCGATGCGATAAGAAACCGCGATCTCAGGGACGAGCCCGTCTGGAATATGACGCTCGGTACTATAAGCAAGGAAAGATTCTTTACAGGTCAGATACATAAGGGGATAGACCGCCTTTACCGTGCGGCTGATACGGGTGAGTGGTATTATCCGCTTTACAATGAAAAGGAATGCAGCGAGGATCATGCCCGCGACGGCGTAAGCGTTGTATGGCTGCCGTCTGATGAAGCAGGTGCCGACGACAGGCCGTTCATACTCATAATACCCGGCGGCGGCTTTGTCAATGTGTGGAATCTCACCGAGGGCTGGCCTGTTGCGGAGAAGTTCAACAGGCTCGGGTATCATGTGTTCGTGCTGACCTATCAGGTTGACGGGGACAGGCTCTTTGAAAAGAATATGCAGGATATTTCACGCGCTCTTGTATTTATAAAGAATAACGAGAAACGCTTTCATCTTGACGGCGACAGATATATAACCTGCGGATTTTCCGCGGGCGGATATCTTCTGTGTCTGTGGAATACAGAAAAGGGATATCTGTGCTATGACCTTCCGAAACCGCAGGCTTCGTTCCCGGTATATCCCGTAACAGGACTGTGTGTCGAAGACCCCGGGGATCCCGAGGAGAGGGAGAATATCAGGTATATGTGCGGCTGTGAAATGGAGGAGGCCCTGGGCTCAGCGTATGAAACGACACAGCACGCAGAGCACTTCCCGCCGTGTGCATTCTTCCTTGCGGCGGATGATGAACTGGTAAGCCCCGATAATTCAAAGGATCTGGCGGCAGCACTCGAAAAGCACGGGATACCGTGCAGGCTGGAGATAGCCCCCGCAGGCGGTCACGGCTTTGCCGACGGTACAGGCACGGATATGGCCGGCTGGACGGAGAGAGCGGTAAAATGGTATGAGTCGCTGTGACTGCAGCACATACTATAACTGAGGTGGAAAATGCCAAAGCTTAAAACGATATATGTATGCTCCGAATGCGGGGCGCAGTACTCAAAATGGAACGGAAAATGCCCCTCCTGCGGTGAATGGAACACTATGGAGGAGGACGTGGTGGATGTTGCCCCGAAGTCTGCGAAGACATCAGCGCGTGTCCCCGTGAAGGACATACCTGTAAAAAAGATAGCAGACGTGGGCACTGATGACGAGGTGCGCTGGTCTACAGGCTGCACGGAGCTGGACCGTGTGCTCGGGGGAGGCCTTGTCAAGGGCTCGCTCGTGCTGTTAGGCGGTGAGCCCGGTATAGGCAAATCAACCCTGCTGCTGCAGATATGCACATACTTCGGCAGGGAGCATTCGGTGCTCTATGTTTCGGGTGAGGAGAGCGCACGTCAGGTAAAGCTGCGTGCGGACAGGCTCGGGGTACACAGCGATGAGCTGTATCTGCTGAGCATCACCGATGCTGATCAGGTGTGTGACGCAGTGCGTGAGCATAAGCCCGATATAGTTATAATAGACTCGATACAGACGATGAATATGCGTGAGATCAGCTCAAGCCCGGGAAGTATAACCCAGGTAAGGGAATGCACCAATCTTTTCATGCATCTTGCAAAGGATCTGGAGATACCCGTGTTCCTTGTGGGCCATGTCAACAAGGACGGCGCTATAGCAGGCCCCAAGGTCATGGAGCATATCGTTGATACCGTGCTTTTCTTTGAGGGCGAACGCAACCAGTCCTACAGACTGCTGCGCGCAGTAAAGAACCGCTACGGCTCCACAAACGAGATAGGCGTGTTTGATATGAGCGACACAGGCCTCAGGGAAGTGCCGAATCCCTCTGAGATGTTCCTGTCGGGCAGACCCGTGGGCGTATCGGGCTGCGCGGTAGGCTGCGTGATGGAGGGCAGCAGGCCGATACTTGCCGAGGTGCAGGCTCTTGTGACAAAATCGAGCTACGCATCGCCGAGACGCACATCAACAGGATTTGATTTCTCAAGGCTTGCGATAATAATCGCAACTCTCGAAAAACGCGCAGGCCTTTTCTATGGTACACTTGATATATATGTGAATGTGGTGGGCGGATTCAGGCTCGATGAACCTGCGGCCGACCTGCCTGTGGCACTGGCGCTTTACAGCTCTCTGCTGGATATGCCCATAGACGAGAAGATAGCCGCATTCGGCGAGATAGGTCTCGGCGGCGAGGTGAGAAATATATCCAATATCGCCAACCGCATAAACGAAGCGGCAAGGCTGGGCTTTACGACAGTTATCGTCCCCAGGACCTCGCTGCGCTCTGTAGATCCCAGATCCTTCGGCATAACAGTAGTAGGGGTATCGGGAGTACGACAGGCGTTTGAGTTTCTGAAAAAACAAAGCGGCAGAGAATAGGGTGGAGAATATGATAAGATATCTCAGTGCGGCTGATGACAGGATGGAACTCAGCCGTATATACGAGCAAAGCTGGAAATATGCCTACAAAGGGCTTATACCCGATGATTATCTTGAAAGCATACCCGAGGGAAAATGGGCATCCACTCCCGACAGGGCGGGTATGTATACTCTTGTGACCGAAGAAAACGGACTGGTGGGTACTTCCTCATTCTGCCGTTCGCGCTGGAAGAATCATCCCGATGACGGTGAGATAGTGTCGATATATTTTCTGCCGGAGTATATAGGCAGAGGATACGGCAGCGAGCTTTTCACAGCTGCAGAAAAGGAACTGCACGATCTGGGATTTGAGCATATCCTGTTGTGGGTGCTCGAAGACAACACAAGAGCGAGAAAATTCTATGAAAGACACGGCTATGCCGCAACGGGCGAGGTGCTCGATGACAATATCGGCGGTAAGGATATCAGGGAGATAATGTACCGCAAATAAACGGAGGGATGGTATGATATACCGGTCTTCAGACTTTATCATCGCGCCGGGCGAGATGGAGCATCTGCTTGAGCCGTTTACACTGTTTGTAAACAACGCTCATGTGCCTGCGGATTATCACCATACCCCGACGGATGAATTTATAAACAGCTACGGCAGACTGTACGAAAAGCTGTGCCGCGGCGATAAGCCTGATCACAGGGCGGATCATGAGCTGCTCGGCCACTATGCTGTGACAACGGATATCTCTTCGGTGAACTTCGGGGACGAACATATCTACGAGGGGAAAAGATACAAGCTCTGCAAGGGCTCGGACAGAGGTTATGCGCCATATCTTGCGCCCTTCGCACTGACGGTATATTCCGAAAACGGCAGGCTGTCCGTTAGCACAAGGGGCTCATATATGGTCGGATACACCGAGATAGCCGGGTATCAGATGGTGTTCCCGAAGCTTTCGGCGGCAGAAGCGGCGATACACGGCATCGGGAGCGAGCAGGAATGGGACTCGTATAATGACTATATGCTCTTCAGGAAAGCTGTCATGGACATTACTTCTGCTTTGGTCTTTGAAAAGGACGGCGTGGTGAAGAAAACATCGGTAAGGATAAGCGATAAGGCCAAAGAGGCAGTGAGAGCGTTTCACTTTGTTGACAGATACGGTCTGACAGTGATATGACATTTGTTTGTGGATTATCATCAGCCGATATGCAGGCTGCCGATATTTTATTGTATATGTGATGTATTGACAGTTAACGGGTGTTATGGTATCATATTCTTAACGCTCGTTAACTTAAAGTATGATGCAGGGATTTTGGGGAGATGATGATATGGCAGGGACAACCAAGGACAAACTGATGTTTGCAGCGCTCGACCTTTTTTCGGTAAAGGGGTATGATGCTACGAGTGTTGATGAGATAGCGGAATCTATCGGCATCAAGGGGCCGAATATATATAAATACTTCAAGGGCAAGAAGGGACTTTTTACCGAGCTCATAAATACCACACAGCAGGGATACAAAAGAAAAATGGGCCTTGATGCCTCGCGTACCGCGCAGATACGCAGCGCAGAGGACCTGAAGAATTTCAGCCTCGAGCAGCTGATGTATACCCTGTCTGATGATACCGTAAGAAAGCTCAGAAGGATGTACACCATCGAGCAGTTCAGGAACAAGGAGATAGCCGAGATCGCAACATTTCATCAGTACACATATCTCATCGGGATATTTACCGATATATTCACAGATATGATAAACAGAGGCGAAATTGAAAAAGCCGATCCAGAGCTTCTTGCGCTTGAATATCTGTGCCCTGTGACGGTGCTTATACAGCTCTGCGACAGAGAGCCCGACAGACAGAGCGAGGTAGAGGACAAGATAAGGAGATACATCGATCATTTTATCAGTATACACTTTACCCGCTGACTTTGATACTGCCCGGGGCTATCCCGTAAGGAGGAACTATGAATACAACATGGAGGGCAACTGTTCTTGCAGTCGCAGGACTTGTCATCAGCATTATTTTCCTGATACTTGCAAAGCGTGAGAGAAACAAGTCGGATAATACCGAGCGTGACAACATCATGTATCTGCAGAATCTGTTCAACATACCGCTGTGCATTTCGGTACTGTGTGTACACTTCATAAGCCCGACGGATGATCCTATGCTCGGGCTATGGGGGCTTACGGTGATCGCGATCGCGATACCGACAATAATATGCTATATCACTTTCGGCATGGTAATACCCGGGATTCGTCTGTCGCAAAGAAGAAAAAAGCCTCGTCCGAAGCTGTACTGGGCAAATGTGGCAGTACTTATCGCAGAACTGTTGGCAGCACAGCTGTTTATAAGATAAACGGATAACACAGGGGGACATATCATGAAGACAAAATTAATCGCTGTGTTATGCACAGCTGTACTGGCGGCATCATGCAGCGCACAGAATAGCAATAATACGGACACCGCTGTACAGACTGCGGGCACGACTCCTGCAGCTGCAGAAACTGCCGAGGCTGCGGAAGTATCTGAGGATATCCCCTCTTTTGAACTGACCTCCGCAGACCTTCACGA
>CACZPE010000036.1 GCA_902782875.1 uncultured Ruminococcus sp.
AGCCCGAGTCAAGGAATAGCAGAAATTCTAATGATATTCTAATCCTCCTTTAATCTGTAATACACGAAATGGCATTATAAACATCATCTGGCATAAATCCGTTAATTTTTTCAAAACCCTTGTATTTTGTATTTATATGTGATACAATATATACACATTATTTAATCTGAGGTGATACGCAATGAATGAGAAGCAACTTTATGACCTCTGGCTCGAAAAAGCCGTTGACGATCCCGATCTCCACGAAGAACTCGTATCTGTCGCAGGCGATGACGATGCGATAAAGGACAGATTCTACCGCGATCTCGAATTCGGTACAGGCGGTCTGAGAGGCGTTATAGGTGCAGGTTCATACAGAATGAACATCTACACCGTAAGACGTGCTACACAGGGCCTTGCCGACTATGTTAACGAAGTATCAACAGAACCTTCGGTGGCTATATCCTATGACAGCAGGATAAAATCAGATGTATTCGCTAAACAGGCAGCTTCCGTGCTTGCTGCAAACGGTATAAAGGTATATATATATTCGGAACTCATGCCCACTCCGATGCTTTCCTATGCTGTAAGAGCCTACAAGTGCAGCGCGGGCATCATGGTTACCGCATCCCACAACCCGGCTAAGTACAACGGCTATAAGGTATACGGTCCCGACGGCTGCCAGCTCACTCTTGACGCTGCAGAGATAGTTCTTAAGAATATCAACTCCGTTGATATGTTTGAGGGCGCAAAGACCGTTGACTACAACGAAGCTGTAAAGACAGGCATGATAAATATCATCTCCCAGTCTGTGATAGATGATTATCTTGAGGAAGTATCGCACCAGGGCATACATACCGACCTTGTAAAGTCGAGCGGCCTTAAGGTGGTATACACTCCTCTCAACGGTACCGGCAACAAGCCTGTAAGGGCTATACTCAAGAAGATAGGCGTAGAGGATGTAACAGTAGTTCCCGAGCAGGAATATCCCAACGGCAACTTTGACACCTGTCCCTATCCCAATCCCGAGATAAAGGAAGCTCTCGCACTCGGCCTCAAGCTCTGCGAGACCGTAAAGCCCGACCTTCTCCTTGCTACAGACCCCGACTGCGACCGTGTAGGCATAGCAGTTCCTTCTGATGACGGGTATGTTCTCTTCTCAGGCAATGAAGTGGGCGCAATGCTTCTCGAGTATATCTGCTCCGAGAGGACCAAGCTCGGCACCATGCCCGAGGATCCCGTAGCTGTAAAGACCATAGTTACGACCGAGATCGCAGCAAAGATCGCAGCTGAATACGGCGTTAAGATGATAAACGTGCTCACAGGCTTCAAGTTCATAGGCGAGCAGATAGGCTTCCTTGAGAACAAGGGCGAGGAGAACCGCTTCATATTCGGCTATGAGGAGAGCTACGGATATCTCGCAGGCTCTTATGTAAGAGACAAGGATGCAGTAGTAGCATCAATGCTGATATGCGAAATGGCAGCATTCTACCGCACAAAGGGCATATCTCTGCTTCAGGCAAGAGAGAATATGTATAAGAAGTACGGTGTATATGTTCATACCCAGTCGTCGTTTACCTGTGAGGGTGCGAGCGGCATGGAGAGAATGAAGCAGATCATGACATCACTGCGTGAGGATACTCCAAAGGAGATAGGCGGCCTTACCGTAACGCGCTTTGAGGATTATCTTGCAAGCACATCCGTTGATACCGCTACAGGTGCAAGGACTATGCTTACACTTCCCAAGTCCGATGTGCTCACATTCATACTCACCGACGGCGCAAGCGTTATCATACGTCCCTCGGGCACAGAGCCCAAGATAAAGGCGTATTTCACAACTACCGCCGCTACCCGCGAGGAAGCATCCGCACTTGAGCAGAAACTCAACAAGGATTTTGCAAAGAAGCTCGGCTTCTGATGAGTATATCCCGTGTACCGATAGGACTATGCTGATATAGAAGCATTGCGCCATAGTATTTCTGATGTGCGTCAGAAGTACTATGGCGTTTCTATTGACAATGCGCCATCGTTGTGCTATAATTGCTGCTAAGAGAAATCAGGCTTTGACAGAGAA
>CACZPE010000037.1 GCA_902782875.1 uncultured Ruminococcus sp.
CCTGCCCTCATCGAGCCAGCGGCGTATATCCTGACACACATGATCGAGCATATAGAAGTCAAGCTTGCATATCTCCAGACTGCGCTCGAGTACGGGTATGAACTCCGCAGGGGGGATGATCACATCCTGATGCCGCCAGCGGCACAGCGCCTCAGCGCCTGCCAGTCTGCCGTCACGCAGGGATACCTTCGGCTGATAGTACACAAGGAATTCGCCGTCCTTGAGTGCCTGCGGGAAAAGCTGCTGTATCGCCATCAAGGTTTCTTTTGCAGCTATGAGATCATCGTTGAAGTATACCACATCTTCCTTCTCATTCGTGCGTGCCGCATGGGCTGCAGCGGATATCTTGTCGAGTATCTCCGAGGCGTATTCCATACCTATCCCTTTGGGGACGGTGTATACGCCCGCAGTGGCACTTACCTCCACCTTGTCGCCGGTATTCACATCGTATACTATCGGCAGTCCCTCAAAACAGGATATGACTGCCTGCATACGCTTTGTCTCCGTAAGAAGCGCAAAGTTGTCGCCGCCTACATGAGCGACAAACCCGTTATCACTGATAAGACGGGTGATATGGTCTATGTAGCTGTGCATCACGAATGTGCCTGCCGCTCTGCCTATCTGCATATTGATAAGGGAAAAATGCTTGAGATTGAAATAAGCCGCCGTCATTCCCGCAAGGCGGTCTGCCTGCATAAGTCTGTCTATGCATCTCTTGTAGTACGTAAGGTTATAGTAGCCCTGATCGTCATGATATGTGGCCTGCTCGGCTATAGACAGGAATCTGTTCCTTCCGCTGAATACAGATATCATCCTGAGCATCATATTCACGCGAACGAGCTCTTCATCAGACCACGGCTCTCCCGTTTTAGGAGGATATGCGTTGAATACCGCAGTACCGAAGCCTGCGGCTTCGCTCCTCTTTTCTATGGGTTCGCTGCATTCACCGCCGTTATCACAGAGCATATAGCTCATGCCTTTGCCGAAAAGCTCATGCTTGCGGCTCTCGTAGAATGACATCGTCAGCTTTTCCACACGAAGTATACGGCAAAGCTCAGCAACAGCCGCCACACCGCTCTCGGATGCGATGTCGTTTATATTCTCCATCTGCTCGAGAAATCTGTCGAACGCAGTGCGGTATTCATTGCTCGCCATAAGCTGACCCTCCTTTATCGTTGGTGTGGATCACCGGGATACCCCCGGTATCAGTTATTCAGCTCACCGTGTGAAAGCGCGGTGAGGTAGGAGTTGATGAAGCCGTCGATATCGCCGTCCATGACCGCGTTGATATTGCCGTTCTCAAAATTTGTGCGGTGATCCTTTACAAGGGTATAGGGCATAAATACATATGAACGTATCTGTGCGCCCCAGGCGATCTCCTTCTTTACGCCCTTGATATCCTCTATCTTTTCGAGATGCTCGCGCTCCTTGATCTCTGCAAGCTTTGATACGAGCATCTTCATAGCGTAGTCCTTGTTCTGGTACTGGCTTCTCTGTGTCTGGCAGGATACGACTATACCCGTGGGCTTATGTGTAAGTCTAACCGCGGAGGAGGTCTTGTTTACCTTCTGTCCGCCCGCACCTGATGCACGGTAGAAGTCTATTTCCAGATCCTCGGGACGTATTTCTATGTTGAGATCGGCCTCACCCATTTCGGGCATTACCTCGAGAGATGCAAAGGATGTCTGTCTGCGTCCTGATGCATCAAAGGGAGATATGCGGACAAGGCGGTGTACGCCTGTCTCACTCTTGAGGAAGCCGTATGCATTCACGCCCTCAACGAGAAGTGATGCGGATTTTATGCCTGCCTCATCGCCGTCGAGATAGTCAAGGGTAGTAACCTTGAAATCATGTCTCTCAGCCCAGCGGTTATACATTCTGAACAGCATCTCGGCCCAGTCCTGAGCCTCTGTGCCGCCTGCACCCGCATGGAAGGTGATGATGGCGTTCTTGTCATCGTATTCGCCTGTGAGGAGCGTTGTGAGCTTGGTGGTCTCAAGCTCGGCCTTGAACTTCTCAGCCTCTGCCTTGAGCTCCTGAGCGGCATCCTCGTCCTCACCGCTTTCCTCTGCGGTGAGCTCTATCATGGTGATAGTATCCTCAAGCTGGTCGTTGAGCTTCTTGTAGCCTGCGATAGTAGCTTCGTTGCGCTTTATCTTCTGCATGACCTTCTGTGAATTCTCAAGATCGTTCCAGAAGCCCTCTGCTGCAGACTGCTCCTGAAGCTCTGCAATTTCTTCCTTGAGCTTGTCTATGTTGAGTATCTTGTAAAGCTCCGTCATATCCTTGCGGTAGCCTTCAAGTTCAAGTCTTAATTCATCAAGTAAAAGCATTTCTTTCACCGTTCCTGTATTCAATATATTTTTTCATCGGGAGTCTTATCGGCGGACTCAGAGGGGGCAGCTCATCAATACCGAAGAATCCCATATCCGATACCTCTTCCGCCTGGGGTCTCAGCTCTCCCGACCATTTTCTGCATATATATACGATATCTATCGTGCTTACCTCGTCGCCGTTGGGGTATATATAATGAAGCTCCTCGCCCGAGAACACGCCGAAAAGCTCAAGGGAAAGCGCCGTAAGGCCCGTTTCCTCAAAAAGCTCTCTCTTTGCGGTGTCCTCCACCTTTTCAAAAAGCTCCACTGCACCGCCTGCATAATTCCACATACCGTTGTCTGTGCGCTTATGCAGCAGTATCTTTCCGTCCTCACGCTCAACGATAACGCTTGCCGCTGCATGTATTACGGGGGCGTGCCCGACGAGTTTTCGTATTTCCGATATGTAGCCCACCTTCAGATGAACCTCGTTATCTCGTCTGCGGTGAATTTCTTCGGTGCAGAGGGTGTACCTGCAGGATATCCCATCGCTATTGCGGCAACGACGGTCTCATTTTCCGGCAGGGATATAATCTTGGCTATCCTGTCATAGTCTATGATGCCCATAATCACCGTGCCGAGGCCTCTGTCATGTGCGGCAAGGCAGAGCGTCTGGGCGGCTATGCCCGCATCGTACATGGTATATCCGTCGCCCTTTATCGTGGAATAACTGCCGTCGGGCTCATATCCCGCAAGGGAGTTTACCGCAGACTGTACTATGATACAGGGAGCGCCGTTTATTATCTCTGCGTTGTGGGCATTGCCGTGAACGCCCTCCTCCGCAATACTTGCAATGACAGCCTTATCGCATATGACGGTATATCTGGGAGTGCGTGTATTTTTCCATGAAGGCGCGAATGCCGCCTCTCCGATTATTTCGGTGATAAGCCCGCGGGGGACCTCTCTGTCCTCAAACTTTCGCACACTGCGCCTTGTCTTTATGCAGTCAGTGGTGGTCATGTCTATTTCTCCTGTCTGTATTTTACAGCAGCATAAATTGCTGCGCATACATCACTGAAATTTTTATCTATCTGAATATTTGTGAAGCGGATTACATTAAGTCCCATATCTTCAAGGATTTTACTGCGTTCATTATCGCTTTGTACAGCCTGTTCTGAAGCATAATGCTGTCCGCCGTCAAGTTCTATAACAAGTTTAGCTTCGTGGCAGTAAAAATCCGCAATATAATCACTTATGGCTTTTTGTCGCTGAAATCTGACTGGATAGTCTTTCAGAAAATCATACCAAAGATGTCTTTCCTGCCTGGTCATATTCTTTCTCAGAGTTTTTGCTATGGCAATATTTCTCTTGTTATAATCAAGCGACATATGACCACCTCAGCAGAATAGAACGTTTAACGAAAGAGTTATCGGCGGGTAAAGCCTCCCTCCGGGAGGGAGGTGTCGCACAGCCCGTCAGGGCCGGGTGACGGAGGGAGAGCGTCTGCAGGTATACTATTTAGCGTTCTATATTTTATCCGACGATTATACCAATTATTCCTTCATCGGATATGATAAAGCACATAAACGTCTATATCTTCGGACGGGCTCCCTCAGTCACGCTTAACAGCGTGACAGCTCCCTCCCGGAGGGAGCCTTTTGCTCATATCCCGCATCCTCAGGATTCAGAGATATGACCGTAAAAGAAACTCTGTCAGCAGGAA
>CACZPE010000038.1 GCA_902782875.1 uncultured Ruminococcus sp.
AGAGATAAATTTGATCATATGCTCACCGCCTTTTGTAGTTTTCGGGATAAATCTTTATATTATTATACTATTCAATATGCATAAAGTCAATATATATTTACTCATTTTGAATATTTATATGAATTATTCTTATATATATTGTATAATACGCATAGGTGGTGATAATATGTTTGGCGATAGACTATCGGAGCTTCTTGACGAAAAGAACATATCCCAGAAGGATTTTGCGAAGGCTCTCAATATTGCGCCCTCTACTCTCAACGGATATATACGCAACAGACGGCAGCCCGATTTTGAACTTGTCAAGACTATCGCAGATGTATTGAGCGTTTCCACCGACTGCCTTCTCGAATATACAGGCGGAGAAAGCTTTACAGCAAAAGAGCTTGCGCTTATCTCAAAGCTCCGCATGCTTTCGCCCGAACAGCGGGAGATAATATCAGAACTGATAGAATTATCTTATAAAAAGATAAAATAACAGCAGTGATACATGATAAAAGTATCGCTGCTGTTTTTTACTCGGGAGCGTGAAAAACAACTCCACACTCCACTCTCCAAACTCCACACTGACTATCCCCTAAACCCTATAAACAAAATATCCCGCAGATCGCTCTGCGGGATATGGTTTTTATTGGTTATGATCACTCGGTTGCTGCGAGCTGGCCGTTGAACTCGTCAACGAGCATCTGAACAACGTCGGTCATCTCATCTCTTGTTGTAGCCCAGTCGGTACCGTGCATGGAAGCCTTGATACCCTGAGTATCAGCATAGGTGAGAAGGTCGGAGAGATCCTTGGAAACGCCGTTAGCCATTTCCATAACGGGATGCTCCTTGCATACCTCGTTGAGAACGTGTACCTGCTCGATGAGCTCATCGTTCCACTGGTTGTCGTCACGCCACTTCTGCTCGTTTACAGCAACAGTGTCGGGATCCTGACCTGCGAGGAGTTCGCACTCAACATAGAGAGCAACGCCGAGAGGATTCTGGGCACCCTTGCAGAGGCAGTAGCCGCTTGCGCTTACATCGTATGCGAGCTCTTCAGCGTCTGCGGGGCAGGGAACGGGTACGCAGCGTACATCCTCGGGAGGAACGGGGCAGGTCCATGTGGAGGGATCGCCCTGGATGGTCCACAGAGGTGCTACGAAGAATACTTCCTTGCCTTCGCCCATGAACTGTACCTGTGTGCTCCAGTCAAAGAGGGACTTGTCGAATACGAGGCCCTTGTTGTAGAGGGAGTACATCCAGTTCTGTGCCTTTTCCATGTTGGGGTCTCTCATATTAACTACCATCTGGCCGTCCTTGGAGGAGATGGCAGGAACACCTGCGGAGAGGTAGAGAGGCTCTTCAGACCACCAGCCGTCGAGACCGTACTGCTCGTTCTCAGCGTCGCAGAATTCCTCGAGGATCCTTGTGAAGGAATCCCAGTTCCATTCGCCGTTCTGATAGAGCTCCCAGGGATCGTCGAGACCGTTCTCGTCGATGGTCTTTGCGCTGTAGATAACAGCACCGTTGGGGCTAACGTCATTTACGAATGCATAGTGTCTGCCCTTGAAGCTGTAAGCGTCCATAGCAGCTCTTACATCATCGTAAAGAGGATCGTTGATGTCGATATATTCATCTATAGGCTCGAACATTCCGCTTACGATGCCCTTGGGAAGGGAATCA
Source organism: uncultured Ruminococcus sp. (assembly GCA_902782875.1). The sequence continues at coordinate 1,666 of CACZPE010000038.1, forward strand.
CCGTCACGCTGGAAGAAGTCGATACCCTCACCGCCGAGTACCATTGTGGAAAGATCGCTGTATCTGTTCTCCCATGTGGTAGGATACCACTTGATGGATCCGCCGTACTTTGTCTGGAAAAGACTGAGGGGAACAGGCATGGACTTACCTGTTGTATCGGGGTTGAGGTCCCAGTGGCAGAGCCACTTGATCTCTTTGTTCTCAAGCTCGATATCACGGAGCTTGTCTGCTGCACTGTCTACTGCTGCCTGCTCTTCTTCGCCGATAGGCTCGGTGTTGATAGCTACTGTAGCTGCAGTGGTAGTAGTGGTCTCATGAGTAGTCTCCTCAGGAGCTTCTGTGCCGGCGGGGCTGCCGGGATCTGCGGGTGCTGTTGTACCCGTGTTGCTGCCTGAGCAAGCGGCAAGGCTCATTGCGATTGTGATAGCGGAGAGACCTGCAAGTGCTTTTTTAAGGTTGTACATTGTTGTGTTGACCTCCCAACATAATGAAAACGTTCCCATCATCAGCCGTTTGTATATGCTGTATCGGAAGTTTGATGAACTTTGCATAAATACTGACGGGGCATACTGTTTTATGTTATGTATTTTACCACTAATACATATCTTATGTCAATAAGTTTCCATACTTTTGACAAAAAATGGGCAGTATGCAATATATACCATATAGATAATACCCAAAAATTGTGCATATGCACATTTCGGGCATGATCAGAGCTCATACAGGCCGTATCATATATTCGGATAAAAACTGTCACATCAGCTGATGATACTGCCTTTTACAGTCAGAAAAATTTTTTTCGTGAGGTTTGTACTTTTTTCTGATACTTTCGGTTAAATAAGCAAAGAGGATGCAGACCTCTTGAATCTTCAAATTCGAAAACCTTACTCCTTGAATATGGCGTATCCTCAGGATACGCCGCTTTTTTTGCACAAAAAGGACGGGACAAAGCTTAAAGCTTGATCCCGTCCGTTGTTTTACATTGAATCATACATATACAGCAGAGTGAATTCTGCAGCCGTCATGGAAAGCGAGCCTGATATGCCGCCGTGTACGGGGGTATAGGCAGCGGCTGTGATAAGCGCCGCATCCTGCGATCTTGAATAGCTTGCAAGAAAACCGTTATAGCTGTCGGAATCCGACAGAAGCCCTTCTATCATTATGGTATCTATCACTGCGGTATACGCGTGGGGGGCAACGGATGCAAGAGCAGCGAGCATGATCATCTCGGCGTGCTCGCCGTATCTCAGGCCGTGATTTGCCAGACCCGACCATATATCCCTGAAAAGCTGTGTCTTTGCATCGGGCTGGCCGTCTGCAAGGGTGAGTATATGTGCGGCAGACTGCATGGTATTGTCTTCGCCGAAGTCCCGGATGCTGTTATATATGTATTCCGCTTCATAGAAAAGCTCATCCTTGGGTCTGCCTGACATCGCAAAGAGGAGCGAGAGCACGGTATCCTCATCGTCGGTAAGCTTCGGATGGATCTTCTCCATCATATAGTATATCTCTTTGGCGCGGGCAGCGGTGCCCTCCTGCATTTCATCGGGGAGTTCTGAGAGCACGGCGGCGGAATATACCAGATATAGCGAGTGGTCAAAGAACTTCCTCAGTACGGAATATGAGTGCTCCAGACGGGCAAGCTTTTCCAGCGCATCGTCGGATGCCGCCATAAGTGCTACCACGGGAGCCTGCATAGCTCCGCGGAAGGGTGAGAATATACCGCAGTTATCGAGGAATATGTACTTGCAGCGGTCTATTGTCTCTCTGTCGGGCATGGAGACTCTTGTGATAAGCATGCTTGCGCTAAGGGCACATATCTCTTCGCATGTCATCAGGAAACAATTCGATATTACGTTTCTTTCCTGGATGAACGCATCGCAAAGGGTCTTAAGTTTACCGGTCCTCACAAAAATTCTCCTTTAGTCTGTACCGTCGGCACGACTTTTATGCCTGTTGTTTATATCCGGCGGCCCCGGTTTATCGGGTGCGGCCGCCATGAACGTTTATGTTCATTACAGATATAATACCATATATATAGTATATGTGTCAATTAAAATCTGATTAGACAGATTAGAATATGATAAAATGTCTTTACATACCGCGGATCGTGTGGTATATTGTACATATCAAAACAGGAAACGAGGGGTATATATGTCATCGGAGAGAGATCTGGTCGCAAAGGTATTTGCCATATGTGCGGCAGTTATGTTTGTTGCGGGGCTGGTTCAGATGCTTGCGCATATTTCCGATATGAGCTCATATGTGGATACAGAGGGCGTGATATGCAATTCGCAGGTGGACAGAGGATATCACAAAAGGAACTTTGACGGCTCCTTCCCGACTGTATATGATGCAAAATACACCGTGGACGGTGTGGAATACATCCACAGGGTGCCGCATCCGGACGGGGATGTGAGCATAGGCGATCCTGTTACCGTGACGTACAGGAAGGGCGATCCGACAGATGTGCTTATGGATAAGAGCGCGGTGTCTTACAAATCGGTGATGAGCTGGATCGTGGGCGCAGTTATGCTGTTTATTATGGTGGCGGTAAAAAGCAGGGAATGGCTGGAACAGGCCGGGATAAGGTTATGAAAACACAGGAGCTGTAAAAACGCCCTGAAACATAATCTTTCAAAAACAACCGCACAGAAAACGACTATTTTACGTTGTTTTCTGTGCGGATATTTCTTTTCAAAACGCTACTTTTAAGAAATCAAATAGAAATTTGACCTGAACGTACCCAGCCGGAAAAGGGAGGGAGAGTTAAAGGAAGAGCGTGCAGAGGGAAACCCTTAAGAGAGGGAGGGGAAAGCCCGGCTCTGAATCGGTTTCAAGTGTCCCCTCCCTCTCTGGTGGGTGTCCCTTTGCATAATGCGCATGATGAGTCGTGTAACAGAGTAAGGCTACCGACCACGAAGCAAATCAGGCGGATAATAGATAAGAAAATACGGCTTACGGTAGCCTTTTGTGATAATTAATTAAATAGCACAGGGAACAAAGGGACAACCATCAGGGCGGAGAGATGTACATTCAG
>CACZPE010000039.1 GCA_902782875.1 uncultured Ruminococcus sp.
ACGTACTTCATCCGCCGTAAGGTCCTTTATCTGTGTGAGCACTTCCTTGTCGGGGATGATCTCATCGGGAGAGAGGGGGTCCATGCCGTGCTTTATCTCATATCCGTCGGGGAATCCGTCTTCGTCGCAGTCGCCGTCGTACGGATTAGTGCCGTACCTGTATTCCTCGAGATTTGTGAGCCCGTCCAGTTCAAGATCGGCGAGGTCATCCGGATCGTCTATGTCGTGAAAAGTGTTTGAGTATCTTTTCAGCGGATCGGTGCCAAGAACCTGGAGCTCATACTTGTCGGGCAGTCCGTCGCCGTCAGTGTCTGAATTGAAGCGGTCGGACCCTCCGGTTACCTCATCGAAATCGCTCAGACCGTCACCGTCGGAATCCTTCTCCTCTGATTTGAGACCGCTGTTCTCCGTCTTATGCATAACGATATCCTCAGACATATCGCTCTCGCCGTCTGATATTCTCTCAACGCAGAATATCATCTCTTTTTTGAGCTTTGATTTTTTCAGCGGGAAGGAGTATTCGGATACGCCCGTTACTTCATCAACTATCCTGTTGTTGTCGCTCTTTATGATTATCCTGTAGCTGTCAGCGCCCTCTTCATCGACCCATTCGAGCTTCATGGTCTCTTTTTTTGTGCTGTAGCGCCCCCATGCGAAGAATTCGGGCTTGTCGGGATCGCGGGACGGAGCCGCGCTCGCAGTCTGTGAGATACTGTCAGTCTGTTCGGCTGCAGCCGCAGGGGAGGCGGCATGATCTGCACAGCCTGTAAGGAGTGTGATTACGGAGATCATGAGTATCAGCTTTTTCATATCGAAGCCTCCTTGTGGTCAGATGTGTTATCTGCAGAGATATCCCAGTACGAATACCGCAGGGGAATTCCAGTATATAGTGATCTCATTGAGTGAATAACTGCTTGCATCATCGGCATAGCATTTCATCGGGGGAGTGCCCTCCGCTATTACCTCGCGTGCAAACGGGTCTGCGGGGCGGCTGTTGGGGCCGCCTGCCACCATACCGGGGATACATTCGTCTATGCCGTCTGCAAAGGCAGGGCGCAGATGCGGATAGTTGCAGCGAAATTCCCCGATGCCTGTGATATAGCTGATGCCGAGTGCATTCACACCGAGCAGGTAGTGCAGCTGTGAGGCGATGTATTCCCTGTTGTCCGTGCCGTTCATATATTCATCCGCCGCAAGTATCATGCCGTTTTTCATAACGTTCATATTGCTGCCCCAGCAGTAGTCATAGGTGCGCATGGCGGTATGATAACCGCTGTTGTCCGCGGCCTTTCTCAGCTGTGCGGCCTTTTTTTCAAAGGCTTCCTCTATGCGTACGGAGAATGCGGCATCCTTCTCATAAGTGCCCAGCATATACGACAGTGAGCCCAGACCGCCTGTTTCGCCGTATCCCATCGCAGTAAGGTCCGATACCTTCTCAGAGATACCGAGCATCATATCCTGATACTTTTTGTCCCCTGTGGCGGAGTACATGGAAGCATAGGCCCAGTACCTGTTTGATATATCGTCCCGCTCCCAGTAGCCGCCGGTATTGCAGCCCTCGGGATTTGTGAAGTTTATGAATTCAGGGTTGGATATAAGCCATGCGGCGGCTTTCTCCGCGGTGCTTATCAGCCTGTCGGCAAAGCCCGGGTCATATGCCCTGTATATCCCCGCTGCAAGGGCGCATACAGCGGCAAGGTCCGCTGTCGCCATGGAAGAGGTATGGAATACATACAGCTGTTCCTTATCGTCCTCGGGCATGATGAACGGGGCGTGCATGGCGGTTGTCACCTTGTGATACGCGCTGCCGTCCGCTGCCTGCATCTTCATGAGCCAGAGGAGCTCGTATCTGCATTCAGAGAGTATATCGGGCATATTTTCCTTCGGTATGTTCATATCCTGTCTGTCAAATGCCTGAGGATACATCCTGTACGCGAGCAGAAGATGTGCTGCCGCCACTGCCCCTGCGGTCACATAGCGGCCGTAGTCGCCTGCATCGTGCCATCCGCCGCGCACATCGAGTGATATTCCGTGATCGTCCCACAGTACGGCCTTTTCGGTATGACACTCATTATGGGTGTATACCCCTGCATAGCGTTCTTCAAGGGCACAGCCGCAGCGAAGAAAGTAGAATGCCTTCAGGGTGCTGTCAAGCACAGGGGAGTATACCCCGTTTCTGATATCAAAAGCCGCAGAGGTCATGCCGCCTGCTGTTATGCGGTATCTGCCCTCTATGTCAAAGTCTGTGAAATCAGCGGTATATACATCATCGCCCGACTGCTCGTCATAGCCGTGATGATATGTTTTTCCCGTGAAGACTATATTCCCGTTCATATCCGTCACCGCGAATGAATCGCATTCAGACGGTATCACTGCTGTCTTGCGGCTTTTAGGCTCATATCCCGCCTGATCGGTGAATATCCCGAAGGGGGTGGTTCTTATCTGCGAAGGATCTCTGTCAAAATATTTTCTGTCCATGTCAGTACCTCTTGAAATTTATGCATTTGTGTGTTATACTTTCAAAAATGATGATGTCGTCAGTATATGCGTGTGATCTCGTCCTCGCTTATGTCATACATATCCATAAAGCTTTCAAGATCATCACGGCCTGTAATAAGCATGATATCCTCAAATCTGCCCGTGGACACATCCCTGAATCCCGCCACCTGCTCGCCTGTGCATATGGAGCACCTCAGCGCGGGGCGGAGCTTTTCCCTGTCAAAGGATCGCTTTTCGGGCTTTTTCTTCCTGTTGAATATACTCATGATATCCTCCCGTAGGAAAGGAGATTTTTATGAACGGATATATGAAGCTTGCTGCGGATGAGGCGCGCAAGGGGATAAGAGCACATCACGGCGGGCCCTTCGGCGCTGTTATAGTCAAGGACGGCACTGTTATCGGAAGGGGACACAACGAGGTCATACACCGCAATGACCCTACCTGTCACGGCGAAATGATGGCGATACACGATGCCTGCAGCAATATCGGCAGCTTTGATCTGTCGGGCTGCGAGATATATACCACGGCAGAGCCGTGCCCGATGTGCCTCGGTGCGATACTCTGGGCCAATATCGGCAGGGTGTTCTACGGCTGTACCGTCAGTGATACCGACAGTATCGGCTTTCGCGACGGCCGCTTCTATGAGATAACGTCGGGCGAGAAGGACTTTCTCGTTATGACCGACCGCGATGAGTGTCTTGAGATATTTGAGGAATACTCCTCGGGTGTGCACGAGAATTACTGATCCTGTATTTCGGGGAGCTCTTCGGCTGTGACTGAGCTCAGCGCCCTGTTTATCGCATTTGTGCGTGTGCCCACAAGCTTCGACAGATCCTCTTCCGTCTGCTTGAGTCGTTTCTGGGCGCTTTCGAGGGTCGTGCCGAATGCGGCAAATTCCTTTTTCGCATTTTCGAGCACCTTTTGTATCTCTGCGCTCTTCTGCTGTATCTTCAGCGTCTGGAAGCCCATCCTGAGGCTGCTCAGCATCGCCGCCATAGTGGAGGGCCCCGCGATATTCACCCTGTAGCTGCGCTGCAGCTCATCGGTTATGCCGAGCCTTGCCACCTCGGAGTAGAGCCCCTCCGACGGCAGGAACATTATCGCAAAGTCGGTGGTATGCGGCGGCATGATATATTTGGTACTTATGCTCTTTGCCTCGTCCTTGACGGTGGCAATGAGCTTTTTTCTGCGTTCTGCCGCCTCTGCGGCATCGCCCGAGTCAACAGCGTCGATAAGTGCGGTATATGTATCGCTGGGGAATTTCGCATCTATCGGAAGATATACGGGCTCGCCGTCCGCTCCCGGCAGCTTTACCGCAAAATCCACTCTCTTGTCATTGCCGTTGATATCTGCCTGTATAAGATACTGCTGGGGAGCGAGTATATCCGAAAGTATCGCTTCAAGCTGCGTCTCGCCGAAATTGCCGCGTGTCTTGACGTTTGACAGCACCTTTTTCAGGTCGGTGACATTTGCCGCAACGCTCTGCATCTCGCCTAAGCCCTTTGATACGCTCATGAGCTGCTCGCTCACGGTCTTGAAGGATTCGTTTATGCGCTTGTCAAGGGATTCCTGTAGCTTTTCGTTCACGGTGCCGTTTATTTTTTCAAGGCTCTCGCTGTTCTCGCGCCTGAGCTTTTCCATATTCGTGCTTATCATCTCAAGCTGGTTTTTCTGCTCCTCGCGCAGACTGTTGCCGAGCTCCGTAACGCTTTTTGTAAGGCCGCTTGTCAGCGAATCGAGCCTGCTGTTGAGGGAGGTCTGCATCTTTTCGGTGACTATGGAGCGTATCTCCGCGATGCCGTCCATGTTGTCCCTTTTCATCGATGCCATATCGCCCGAAAGGCCGTCGAGCCTTGCAAGTGTGGTCTCGCGCAGGTTCTTCTGCTCTGTGACGATGTTTCTGCCGAGAAGCTCCACGTTCTGACGCATATTCTCGTTCATGCTGCTGTTCTGCGTGCCTATCAGCTCCGAAAGCCCCCTGCGCCCCGTGTCGAGATAATCCTTAAGACGTAGTATCTGCTCATCGGATGAGCCCCTGAGCCTTGTCAGAAGCAGCACTATCACGACGATGAGAAGCAGTATATTTATCACACCGATAACGATAAGTATTTCCATTATCCGTTTTTCCTTTTCATAAACTGAGCTGTTGTCTGCCGCAGCGCACTCTCCTTGTCTATGCCAGCAAGACGCAGCTTGTGAGCATAGCAAAGAGCCTCTTCCGCCTTTTCCTGCGGTATGCCCGCATCAGCGATATCCTCCGCTGTGACATAGGGCCTTGCCATTATCTTCGTATATTCCTCATATCTCTTTATCAGAAAATCCTCATAGGATACAGGGGGAATCTTTCCGATGCCGTCGCAGACAGCCAGCTGTATAAGATCATAGGGGGCCGCCGCACGGTAAAACAGCCTGTTTGTCTTTTTAAGGCGCGATCCTGCCGCCGCCATTATATTAGGCTCCATATGAAGCTCTGTCATATTCAGAACGTATCTGCGGATATCATCGTCCGCACCGATGCGCGACAGAAACTCCGATACTATCGGCAGTCCCTGTGTCTCGTGACCGAGCGCGTGTATCACGCCGTCGGTCTCTGTGGTGCACACCGCCTTGCCCATATCGTGACAAAGTGCGGAGAGCATGAAGCCGAGGGGCTCTGATACGATATCACGGAGCTTTGCGGCTTCATCGGTCACCATCAGGGTATGCACGAATGCATCGCCCTCTGCATGATGCTTTGCAGACTGCTTTACGCCGATGAGAGCGGCAAGCTCACTGTAGCGGTCCTTGTTCGCAGACAGGTATACAGACGGTGTGTCACTGAAAAGCGCATCCTCCAGCGCGGTATCAGATAATCTGTACATGAGGGTCATCCTTTTTGAGTGTCCAGTAATACTTTCGCCTGCATTCGGGAAAATCGTCCATAACGCCGTGCTCGGGATCGTAGAACACGCCGTCGGCATACAGCGACCAGTGCCAGCATCGGGGCGTTTCCAGGCTAAGCAGGCACAACGAGGGGAGATCACCCCTGTTCTGTGCTTCCTTCCTCTCGTCGGATATATATATGCCGTATGATCTGAATGTATCTTTCATCTCTCTGAGTGTGGTCTCCCTGTCGTTGTCCAGAAGACGGACTATTTCGTCCACATCCGTCTCCAGTACCATGGCAAGCACTGCCTGACCGCACTGCAGGTCTGTCGGTTCGTGTATATATTTTATCATGTGCTGCTCCTTTATGCATATCAGAGTATATTATACCACGCCCGGGCGAAAATTACAACCTTATATGTACCATATTTTGTCAACAAAATGATATCAGCACTGTTATAATCCGAGACGCATAAATCCGCATAAACAATGGCCGCTCCCGTGCAGTACGGAAACGGCCTTGTTTTACTGCTGACTCTGTCTTTCCTTGCTTTGTATATATTCAGTCAGCGGATATATATTCTCTCTGTCTGTATTATCCACAGCCTTGTCAAACTGTGCAAGCATATTTCGCTCCTTTTCTGTCGGGTCAGCACTTTTTTTCAGACGGGATATAAGCAGTTTTATTATCAGTTTGTCTGCACCCCTGAGCCTGTCGGGATCAAATCCGCCCCTGAAATAGAAACGGGCGGTGTTTTTCAGCTGTTCGCTGTCAAATACTCTTTGCCATATGCCCGACATATCATTTTCGCTCTCGCTGAGTGCTCCCACGGCGAATATGACGATATTCTTTCTCCGAAGCCGTTCGTAATTTGCTGTTATCAGCTTTATGCCGTTGATTCCGCCCGCGTATATACCGCCGCCGAAAATTATAGTATCATATTCGGCGATATCCTTATACGAGGCATTCTCTTTTATATCACAGTGAAGCTCTTCGGCTATCCACTCTGCATATTTCTTCGTATAGCCTGTCTTAGACCTGTATACAACTATCGTTTTCATCATATCACCTATCCGTATATCACACAGTCCGTGTCTCCGTCGAAATAGACCAGGTCCCCCTCGGGGTAATGCCATATTATTGTCATATGAGAGGGGAATCTTATGCCGTCCTGATCTTTGTAATCGCTGCATATGACGCTCCAGGGGATATTGTCGCCGTTGCGGTCCTCCGTGCGGAAGGATATCATCTCGTGCTCGTCGTTAAATGTGAATACCCCGTCTGCGGTACAGCCGTTATACCTGATCTGTGCTCTGATGCTATGCTCGTCGATCTCCTCAAATGTGATGTCATTATACAGCAGCACCGACGGAGAGCACAGGCTCTCCGCAAGGTATGTTACAAGGCACGCCCTGTCCATATACTCCCCGCGTTCATCAAAGAGCGTTATCCCCTTTGCAAGCACGCCCTTCATGCCCCCTGTGCCGTTTTCGTAGTAGTCATACCCCTGAAAAGGCACGCCGAACATACTGCTGTCGATGAATGCCATGCGGCAGGGCTCTGCAGATATATCATACAATGTATAGTCTATTGTGAGCGCGGGCCCGTCAGCTCCCTGTTTAAAGGCCACATCGCGGAAAGTGAGCTTCATGTATTTTCTTACAGGGGTGCCGATATAGCCGCAGCTTTTAAGATAATCTCTCACAGGTGCGGGGAGGTGCGCTGTGTTTTCTTCTGTGATGAAGCCCTCCGTAAAGTAACGGCTGTCTGCGGTTATCCTGTCCGTATCCCGCTCAAACTCCGCCTTCATCGGTGACCAGGGGATATTGAACCATATTGTCACCGACAGGATCAGAGCGGCAATAACAGACAAAGCCGTCAATATATGCTTTTTTCTCTTTCTCAACAGTTTTGATACCTCTTTTATCATATGTTTTTATACAGTTTTCCTGCGAGTACTGCCCCGTATATCCCAAGTGCAGTAAAGATTGCCGATTTTGTTACGATGGCAGGTATCGGAAGATCAACGCCCGAAATAAGCTGCACGGCTGTCTGGAATATCATCATCACGCCCACTATCACGATACCTGACGAAAGAACAGAAAGCAGCACTGTTCCGAATGAACTGCGCTTTTTCAGCAGATACAGGCATATGAACGCCGTCGGACTGATTATACCCATATCAAGGACATATGTGATTTCCGTTGTGTAGACTTCTATCAGTCCGAGGGTACCCTTTCCGAAAGAGTCGATTATATCCGGCAGCCACGCTATAAATGTCGAAATACCCGAAAGCAGAAGAAATATCGTACAAGCTTTTCCCGCAAGGATATCGGGTACATCGAAATGCTCCTTTGATACACCGTATATCCCTGTGATAAATCCGTAGAATGTGCATACAAACAGTGCAAGATACAAAAGAAACAATGCGTTATAAACAACGCCGAAGCACAGGCTCGCCGCATAGTACAGCAGCCATGCAAGCACAGATACAAGCAAAAGACGGCTTTTTTTGCTTCGCTTTTTCAGATCGTTTGCTATTGACAATACCGTCAGCGGAACACCGACAAACAGCATACACATATCACTGCCGATCTGTACGGTCGCCTTGAAAAAGCTGTCATGGGCATATATCCCGCTGCCCCACATTTTCACGGTCTCGCCGTACTGGTTTACAACATCATATGTTTTCGATCCGTCCCATGATAACACTCCGGACAAAGTAACGATGAACAGCAGTACGGCAGCAGCAGCGGATAGTATATGTATCCCCCTGATATTACGCATCGTTTTCCTCCCTGAGTTCGCCCAGCCTGTCACAGAGCTTTGCAAGCGCCCTGCAATAGACCGCCGTTTCCTCTTCGTCAAGACATTCAAACAGCTTGTAGACAAACTGCTCGTTCTGTCCTTCCTTTTTTGTGCGGATATGATTAGCCGCCTCGGTCTTTACAAGGCGTATTGCACGTTTGTCCTTCCTGTCGGGTATGACTTCAAGAAAGCCCTTGTCCACAAGGCGGTCCACTATCTGACGCATGCTCTGATGCGTTACCCCCGACAGCTCTGATATCTGCTTTAAAGTAGGCGGCTCTGGAAATGCATCTATCATGGTGATCGCCAGCCACTGCTTTGCGGTGATGTCCTCCAGGCCGCTGTCCATAATGGCCTGCAGGCGATTGGCGCATATAAAGATATTCACATATGCTATGAAACGCGGATCCATCTGCTCAAAATCGTACATAAGCTCCTCCTCAATATATGCAGTATATTACCTATATAGGCAGTATACTACATA
>CACZPE010000040.1 GCA_902782875.1 uncultured Ruminococcus sp.
AAAACTCGAGGATAAATAATACGATCGGTATAATCCTGTGCGGATTATACCGATCTTTTATATCAGTATGCCATTGCAGTGGTCTGTCTCGTGCTGTATTATCTGCGCGGGAAGACCGCTGAAGTTCTTTATGCGCTCCTGCATCTTTTCGTTCTGCCACCGCACCTTTATCCTGTCAAAGCGCTTTACGGGGCGCGGTCCGCCAGTGAGCGAGAGGCAGCCCTCCTCTGTGTCATAGGGCTTTTCCGCCTTGATTATCTCGGGGTTGAACATGGTGATGATGTTTTTGCCGTCATAGAATGCGATGATGCATTTGCGCACACCGATCATATTCGCTGCCATGCCGACACAGTGCTCTCTGTTTGCGGCAAGTGTGTCCGCAAGGTCTTGCGCTGTCTGTATATCGCCTGCATCCGCTTTCTCCGATTTCAGAGACAGCATAAAGGGATCGTGTATTATTTCTTTTATCATGGTTATTCCAGTATATCCTTTATATCGGTGAGGGCCTTGATGTCGGATACGATCACGACACTGTCGCCCGCCTTGATCACGTCTGAACCTCTCGGTATCATTACCTTTCTGCCCCTGAGTATGGCGGCGATAAGGGTGTTTTTCTTGAAGACAAGATGGGATATGGGCTTGTCGGTTATGGGCGAGCCCTCGGTTATCCTGAATTCGGCTGCCTCTATCTTGTCCTTTATGACGTTGTAGAGAGTCTCCACATTGCTGCCCATGGTGTTTTTCATAGCTCTGACATAGCGTATGATAACATCCGAGGTCAGGTTCTTGGGGTATATTATGGTATCAAGGTCAAGGCGCTTCACAACATCGTCGAATTCGAGCCTGTTTATCTTGGTGACGACCTTTCCCCTGCCGCTGTCGGCGGCAAAGAGAGAGAGGAGGATATTTTCCTCGTCCATATTCGTAAGGGATACAAATCCGTCTGTATCGGCGATGCCGTATTCGTTGAGTATCTCGCGGGATGTGGCATCGGCGTTTATGATATCTATACCGGGAAGTGCGGTGCAGAGCTCATCGCAGCGGTCTCTGTCCTTCTCGATTATCTTTACTCCTATGCCGACCTTTGAGAGTATATCACCGAGGTAATAGCCTGTCTCGCCGCCGCCTGCGATCATGACGTCCTTTACGGGATTGAGGCGGTAGTTTATCTTCTTGAAGAATTCCGTTGCGTTCTTCGGTGAGGCTACTATAGATATAACGTCGCCATCTGCGAATTCGGAGTCACCGTTTGGTATGAACGCCTCGCTGCCGCGCTCTATTATGCAAATAAGTACATCGCAGCGCAGTACTGCAACCACGTCCTTGACCGTCATATCCGTGAGCTTGCAGCCCTCGGGGAGCTTGAACTTGAGAAGCTCCACACGCCCCTTTGCGAAGGTATCCACCTTCATCGCGGAGGGGAAGCGCAGCACCTTTGCGATCTCGGATGCGGCGATATATTCGGGGTTTATCGTCATGGCAAGACCCAGCTCTGACTGCAGGAACGAGGAATCGGCCACATATTCGGGGTTTCTTATCCTAGCTATGGTGCGGCAGCTGCCGCCCTTCTTAGCTATCAGGCAGCAGAGGATATTCAGCTCGTCGGAATGGGTGACGGCTATGAACAGGTCGGCTTCCCTGATGCCTGCATCGGCCTGTACCGCGTGGACGGCGCCGTTGCCGACTATACCCATTATATCTGTCTGCCCCGACAGCTTGGAGACCTTCTCGGGATCGGTGTCAATAACGGTTACGTCATCACCCTCTGCGTCAAGTGTATTTGCAAGAGTCTCTCCGACCTTGCCGCAGCCTACGATAATTATTTTCATAAAAATGACCTCGGATTTATGATAGGTACCTTACGTGCGAAATAAAGCCCTGTTTGCGTTTATGCTTATATTACCACACTTCTCCCCCGTTTTCAAGCCTAACTTGACATTTTATCATCTTTGTAGTAAAATCAGAATGAAAAAGTGCGAATTTTTGATGACTGTCTTTCTCTGCTGCAGCCAGGGCAGGGTAAGAAAGCACATGGTATTTGTCGGAAGTGCTGCAATATATGTGTGGACGCGTGAATTATTTGTGCATATATACAAATCGAAAAAGTATATGCAACAAAACGCCTCTGAAAACACACTATATATACGAAAGGCTCAGATGGAGCAAGGGGCATTCCCGGCGGTAAATATCATATCAACACCGTCTTACTGCAAGGACGGCAGCGAGGTGATTTGCTGTTATGAGCTTGGATATGACCGCAGCGGTGCAGAAGGCACAGGCGGGAGATACACAAGCGTTTGCCGAACTTTATTCCCTTGTCTACAAGGATCTTTACCGTGTGGCTCTGCTGAACCTGAACAATGAGCATGATGCTTCGGATGCGGTTAGCGACGCAGTCCTCGAAGCGTACACCAATATCAGAAAGCTCAGAGAAGCAAATGCCTTCAAATCGTGGATGATGACGATCCTTACTGCAAAAATAAAAAACAAACAGAAGGAATACGTCAGAAACCGAGACCTCATGGAAGATATAGAAGACCTTGAGGATACGCAGGCCGACGATACGACAGATATAAAGTTCGACGGCGTACTGCTTGCAAATGCGATGGCTTCGCTCTCAGAGGATGAAAGAATGGTGCTCTCACTGAGCATAGTCTCAGGATATACCAGCGAAGAGATCGCCTCGATGACAGGTATAACTGCAAATACCGTCAGATCCAAGGCGGCAAGAGCAAAAGAAAAGCTAAAAAGAATGCTTGAATAAGTCTATAACGAAAGGAGGTCCCGTAATGAGTTTCGATAAGGAGCTTGAAAGAGCGGTCGGCGAAATAGAGATCCCCGACAGTCTCAGCCCCGAAAATATCGGGCAGATGCTTATGTCTGCAAATATAGTACAGCTCGATCCCGAGGATATACCCGAGCTTCTTATCTCCGACAAGCTCGACAGAAAGAAGATCAGGATGTCTAAGCGCAGTATCCTCATCAGGACTGCAGCAGCAGCTGCTGCGTTTGCTGCACTCGCGGGCGGATTTGCCGCTCTTAATGCAAACAACGCACATATCGATCCTATCGCAAGCGAGAAGGAATATATGGCTGTACAGGAAGTACAGTCCTACGGTGAGCTGTATGACATCTATACAGGTATCAGCAATGCACAGTCAGGAGCCGCAAACGGCGACGGCGTGGAGATACCGACAGAGCCTGCTGCAACAGGTGCAGGCGATGTGACCGAGACTGCTCCCGTGACGACGGAATATGTTCCCGAGGTCACGAGCATACAGGAAGTAACCGAGCCCGAGGTAACGGAGGTCGTTCGTTCGGATTTTTCCGATGCGGATATAGTGAAGAGCAGCGACAGCCATATCTACTACCTCTGCGAGGATACGGTATATTCGGTCGATAAGTCGGGCATGAAGACGGACTCAAAGACAGTGAGCGGCATAAGCCCGTTTGAGATGTATATCTCGGGCGACAGCCTCATACTCATTGGCAGCGGGACCGGCAGCGGCATGTACAGCACAGCCGCTGAGATATATGATATATCGGGCGGAACGCCCGTACTTGCACATGATTACAGCCTCGGCGGTGATTATGTGTCCGCACGCTCGGAAAACGGCATAGTCTTCTTAGTGACGAGCCTTACGGGCAGTGCGATGGGAGAGAACGCAGGCATGGAAAGCTATGTACCGTCCTATTATGCGGACGGCGTCAGAGCGTTCCTCAGCGCATCGGATATATCGGTGCCGCAGACTGCGAACAACACCGGCTATACGATAATGACGATGATAAATGCCGAAAACGGCAGAGTCTCCGCAAAGGCGGTCCTCGGCAATGCTGAGGTATACTGCTCCGCAGATACTCTCTACGTGGTCGGCGGTGCCTCTGAAGACGGAAAGAACGTTACCAATGTAACATCGTTCTCCGTAGATGACGGCATACTCGGATACAAGGCTTCCGCAAAGCTTGACGGCTCGCTCATAGGAAAATCCATGGCCGAGACCGAGGGCCTGTTCAGGATAGCCTGCAGCACAGAAAACGGCACAAATATCTATTCTCTTGATGACGGCCTTGAGATCGTCAGCAGCTCCGAGGGACTCATCCCCGACAAGGCGATTGGTTCCGTCAAGTTTGAGGACAGCGTGGCTGTGCTCAATGAAAGACACGGCCCCGAATCGGTGCTCGTAGTCGATCTCGACAGGAGCAAGGAGGTAGAGGATACCACATTCTTCACGGGCTCCGTGAATAAGCTGACAGATGAGATCTCCATAAGCTTCACGAAAAACGAGAACGGTCTGCTGCTCACAGCGGTGGGTACCACAGGCGAGATCGAAGACAGCTATCAGTTTGAGAATGCCGATGCGGATTCGGAGGCCCTTCGTGACAGAAACGCAATGCTCATAGACAGCGGCCGTATGGTGATAGGAGTTCCTGTCAGATCCGGCGATATGAGCAGATACTATATATTCTCCTACAGCGCAGACGGCGGCTTTATGCAGCTCGGCGTTGTTGACAGCCCCGACGGTGTGCCTTTTGAAAGGGCAGTCGTTGACGGCGACAGGATAATAATGATAGGCAGCGGCGGTATGATATCTGTAGCGCTCGATGACCTTGCAGGCACTTTCCCGCAGGGCGGATTCGAGAGCGAAATGATACCGTTCATGCCCTGACAGATATCATTTTTCACTGACATTTACTTTTCCTTCTAAAAAGGCGGCAGGGCAACAGCCCTGCCGTTTTTGCAGAAAAGTATACATATACTCTTTATTTGGTATAAAAACTGTACAAAAACATTGCACAGGTTTGTTGAAGAAAACAAAAATATCGGTTTGCGATAAAAAATACTTGCAATGAAAACGGCTTTGTGATACAATAAGCCATAAGGGTAACTATCTGTTATGAAAGCATAACAGCGAAAGAAATAAATTGGTCGTGCTCTGCATATTGCACGACGTATATCAGGAGGAACAAAAAATGAAGGTTAAAAAGACACTTGCAGCTGTAGCAGCTGCTGTAATGACTCTTTCGATCGCATCTGCATCTGCATTCGCTATCGACTATAGCATTCCCACATATACAGGCGGACCTGCTGACACCACCGTTACAAGAACAGGCGGCAATACCCCCGCTCCTTCTCTTGTAGCTCCCATATTCGGTGACGAGAACGATGACACTGAGAATGCAAAGAAGAAGATCATCACCGCTGCTGACGTTAAGAGAGCAGTAAAGAACGGCACATCCATCATAATCCCCAAGCAGGGTGCTGTTATAAACAAGGCTGCCGTATCTGAGATCGCTAAGTCCGGTGCTACCGTAAGCTTTACCAACACCGACGGCTCCACATTCACCATCAGCTCTGATTCCGTAACTGCTGCAAAGAGCACAGATATCGGCTTTGAGATCGCATATGATGATGAGTCCATCTACATCTATCCCGTTGGTACAGGCGCATACGGATTTGATGTAAATGTTACCATCAAGTTCGACAAGATCCCCCCGAAGATGGACGTAGATTCCGCTCGTCTCTATCATATCACAGATACAGACGTTGAGGATATGGGCCCTGTTTCCGTTGGCGAGAACAGCATAAGCGTAACGATCTCCACTCGTTCTTACTACAAGATCACAAGCGCAAGCATTGAGGATGTAAGCGCAGGTGCAGGCGTAAACGGCGACGGCGTTAACGTTTGATTATTTAAATGACAGACACCCGTGGGTAACCCACGGGTGTTTTTTTGTCTGAAGGGATAGCGTAATATATGTAGAATAAAAGGTACCGAGTCACAAATATAACCGTCCTCATAAACAAATCTGCGAAGAGGCTGCCGGCACTGCCGGCCGAGGAGGGTGTCGGCACTGCTCCTGATGTAAATATACATACAAAATAAAGTTACCGTGCCACAGATAAGACTATCCTCGCAGAATAATCAACGAAATAGCTTCGGGCCTTGCCCGACAAAATGTCGTCGGATACTTGATAAATGCGGCTGATTGTGTTATAATAAAGCGAATACCATAACATAAAAAAGGATTGATATAAGATGACCATGACCGAAAGGCTTACCGATATCGCAGCAAAGGCGTTTGCAGAGGCAGGATACACGGATGTGCCCGTAGCGGTATCATACTCCGACCGCCCCGATCTCTGCCAGTTCCAGTGCAACAGCTGTTTTGCAGCCGCAAAGCAATACAGAAAAGCTCCCTTTATGGTGGCAGACGATGTAGCGGCAGTGCTTGCAAAGAACGATCTGTTTGAAAAGGCTGAGGGTGTAAAGCCCGGCTTTATAAATCTTACCCTTACGGACAAGGCTATCGCAGAGCTTACAGCAGAGCTCGGCAGGGATGAACACCTTGGCATCCCTCAGCTGGGCAGCGGCATGATAGTTATAGACTACGGCGGACCGAATGTTGCAAAGCCGCTCCATGTAGGCCATCTGCGCTCCGCCATTATAGGCCAGTCCCTCAAGCTCATAGCAAGAGCCTGCGGATATAAGGCTGTGGGCGATACTCATCTTGGCGACTGGGGACTCCAGATAGGTCTTGTAATAGCAGAACTGAACGAGAGGCACCCCGACTGGGCAGTGTTCTCCCCCGACTATACCGACGGAGAAGTTCCCGAGCTGACTGCAGAGCTGCTCTCGGAGGTGTACCCTACGGCCAGCGCAAAGAGCAAGACCGACAAGGATTTTGCCGATAAGGCCCATGCCGCAACAGTAGACCTGCAGAACCGCAGAGCGGGATATATCGCCCTGTGGAAGGAGATCATGCGCGTATCGGGCGCAGACCTCAAGGGCAACTATGACAAGCTGAATGTGGATTTTGAATACTGGTACGGCGAGAGCGATGCCGATGCGTATATCCCCGAGCTTATGGAGATACTCGAAAAGAAGGGGCTTTCATACGAGAGCGACGGCGCACTTGTGGTAGATGTGGCAGAGGAGAGCGACAAGGCTCCCGTGCCGCCCGTTATCGTGCGCAAGTCGGACGGTTCGAGCATATATGCCACCACAGACCTTGCAACAATAATACAGCGTGTGAAGGATTTCTCCCCCGAAAAGATATGGTATGTAATAGACAACCGTCAGGAGCTTCATCTCACGCAGGTATTCCGCTGCGCGAGAAAGGCGGGTATAGTTCCTGAGGATACAGAGCTTTCTTTCCTGGGCTTCGGTACGATGAACGGCAAGGACGGCAAGCCCTACAAGACCCGTGACGGCGGAGTAATGCGCCTTTCGGATATGGTAGGCACCGTTACGGAGGCTGCTCTCTCAAGGATAGAGGAGCAGGGCAAGGTATCGGAGGAGAACAGGGAGGAATATGCCCGCAGGATAGGCGTTGCGGCTATCAAGTTCGGAGACCTTATCAACCACCGCGCAAAGGACTATATCTTTGATATGGATAAGTTCCTTTCTGCCGAGGGCAAGACAGGCGTGTACATACTCTACACCGTATCAAGGATAAACTCTATACTCCGCAAGGCATCCGAGCAGAATATGGAAATACCCGAGAACAGCTTCGCCATATCCACGGATTCCGAGCGCGAGCTTATGCTCAGCCTCCTGGCTTCGGGCGAGAGCTGGAAGACTGCGTTTACCGAGAGGGCACCCAGCTTTATATGTGAGAACGTGTACCAGATATGCGTAAGCTTCTCCCGCTTCTATCACGAGAACAGGATAATAGACGAGGAGGACGCTGCGAAGAGGGCGTCGCGTCTGGCACTCATCACGCTTGCACGCAGGATCATTACCGCGCATCTTGATGCACTCGGCATCGAAACTGTGGAGATGATGTAAAAAGGACGCAGTCACTTCTCTGTGTCCCGATAAGGAGATAATATGCCGGAACTTTATGACAATGAGACGGAAAAGCTGCCGAGAGCCATACTTGTGACCGTTGATACAGGCGAATTTGACGCAGAGGTATCTCTTGACGAGCTTGAGGAGCTTGCAAAGACAGCAGGCGCGGAAACGGCAGCCAAGATAATACAGAAGCGTCCGTCGCCGGATACGGCTACCTATATAGGCAGCGGCAGGCTCGATGAGCTCGCTGCGGAATCGGAAGCCCTCGGTGCGGACCTGCTGATATTTGACACCGAGCTTACCGCAAATCAGATAAAGAATATAGAGGCGGTCACGGATATACATACGATAGACCGCACCACACTGATACTTGATATATTCGCCATGCGCGCTGCCTCTGCCGAAGGCCGCATACAGGTGGAGCTGGCACAGCAGAAATACCGCCTTGCGCACCTTGCGGGAAAGGGTGTCGCCCTTTCAAGGCTCGGCGGCGGCATAGGCACAAGAGGCCCCGGTGAGACAAAGCTCGAGACCGACAGAAGACATATCCGCACAAGGATAGCGCAGCTGGAGGAAGACCTGGAGCAGATACGCCGCCACAGGGACCTGATAAGAAAAAGACGCAAGAAGGACAACGTGCTCACAGCCGCTATAGTCGGCTACACGAACGCGGGCAAATCAACACTGCTCAACGCCCTTACCGATGCAGGGGTACTGAGCGAGGACAAGCTCTTTGCCACTCTTGACGTAACATCCCGCGCGATACTTCTGCCCGACGGCAGGGAGGTGCTGCTTTCCGATACCGTAGGGCTCATACGCCGCCTGCCGCATAACCTTGTGGAGGCGTTCCACAGCACTCTTGAGGAAGCGGCGAACGCGGATATCATACTCAACGTGATCGACATATCCTCCGATACCGCGGAGGAGGAGATGAGAGTTACCGAGCAGCTCCTGGCGGAGCTTGAATGTGCGGATATACCGAGGATAAGGGTGCTCAACAAATGCGACCGCCTTGCGGGAGCGGAAAATATCCCCGAGGACGGTACTACCGTGAGGATATGCGCTAAGAGCGGCGACGGCTTTGACAGGCTGCTGGAAAAGATCGCGGCAAATCTGCCCTCTGACTACAGGCGCCTGAAGCTCCTCATACCCTACAGCAGGTCGGGGCTTGTCAACGAGATCATAGAGGGCGGCGGAAAGGTATTCTCCACCGATTATCGTGATGACGGCACACTGGTGGATGCACTGGTATCAAACAGGCTGAATGCGGATGAGCTGATATACAGAGAATGATCCCCGCAGGGGATGCAGATGACGGAGGTGCCTATGAGTGCTATACTTGCTCTGCTTATAATATTCCTGATAATGTGGATCCTGGGCGTTGACATACATATAATATTCGGCATAATCCTCGGTATCATGGGGCTTGTGGTGCTGGTGACGATGATATTCTTCATCGTGTTCAGGATAAAGCTTATCGGCGCCAAGCGCGTGAAGGCGCAGTTTGTCCGTTTCGGGCAGAACAAGTGGGGACGGTATGATGTGGCGTTCTATAAGATAGACGACAAGGAATACGAGAATGTGTTCCCCTGCGAATTCGCGATGCGCGATATGCTTTACCGCACGGACAGGGAGACTAAGGTGTGCCTTACCAAGAAGGGCCTGGTCTATGACCTGAATGCCGAGATATGCTGCCGCGCGGGATTTGTGATATCCCTTATGGTCATTGCCGCAGTGGTATATACCCTGTCAAAGCAGGGTTGGATGATATAAAACAGCCTGTGTAAGATACCGCGCGAATGTCAGAAGTCCGTGAAAACGCGATCGTGTATATTATTCGGCGCATTATACATAATGTATATTTTGTATCATATCCTGCCCTTATACATATACTGTCCATGTGCTTTTTGTACAAAATGTATTTATATTGGTAAAAAAATGAGTAAATTTGCCATTGATTTTTCTGCTGAAATATGGTAAAATATCACCGTATAGGAGAAAGTCTGTCAGAAGGTATGCTGTAAAAGCGCCTTATGACGGATGCTGTGATATAGTTCACAGCTTTATGCAGCTTCAGATCATTATTCATAAACGAAAGGAAGATCAGAATGAACAAGAGAAAGATAGCAGCTATCGCTGCAGCAGCAGTGATCACCGCACAGTTTGCGGGCGCAAGCGTATTTGCTGCCGATGCAACAAAGACCTATTATGTAAGCAACGGTGTGTATTATGAGGATCCCTCCAGCGCAAGAGCTGCAAGCAACGGCTCCACATGGACTGATACCGTTTCCGGTTCCAGCGTTCCCAGCAATGCAACACTCGTTTACTATTCCATCAGAACAGGCAAGTTCTACTCCAGCGATTCCGCTGCAGTACTCGACGGCGCTAACGATGCTACCGTAGCATACCGTCTCCCCTCTTCCAACATCAATGTATATGACTATAACAAGACCTCTTCCGGCTCTTATGTAGTTTCAGGCGCTACCACAGGCTCTTCTTCCACAAGAAGCGCAAGCTATCCCTTCTACAGCAGCCGCACAGGCCTTTACTATCCTACATACAGCGATGCCCTCTATGCTTCCGGCAACAACGGCTCGTATGTATATGACTACAGATATTATTACAGCAACAACTATGCTTACGGCTGGTACAGCTCCCTCACAGGCCAGTACTATTCCACAAGAGAGAGCGCACTTGCAGCTTCCGGCTGGAACGGTGACTATGTATTTTACAGAGGCTACAACTACTACGGCACCAACAGCGTTGTTGTAAACAAGAAGGGCGAGCTCTACTACTCCACCAAGACCCAGACTTATTTTGCTGACTATGCAAGCGCACTCGCTGCATCCAACGGCAACGCAAGCCAGGTTCAGGATGTAGGTTATATAGCTGATTCCGTTCCTCGTTCCCAGGGCTCTTACTACAGCTCTCACACCAACTCCTACTATCCCAACTATGCTTCTGCTCTCTATGCTTCCAACTATGAGAAGGGCAAGGTTTCTTATGTAGGCGGCGGCACAGCTACAAGCGTTACACCTGTATATTCTCCCTATGACTACTACTACAGAAGCGGCAGCGGATACTGGGTAAACGGTGTATACTATCCTTATGCAACAGGCACACTCATAGATCCTTACTATGCTTATTACACCCAGAAGCAGGCTCAGCAGAAGAAGGAAAAGGAAACCGTTACTGTTGAGACCGTTAAGGAAGGTACTCCTTATGTATACGAGTCCAAGAAGTATGCAGGCTGGAGCACTATCGTTAAGTATGTAAACAACGCTAAGAAGGGCGCTACCGTCAATGTAAACATGAACGGCAGCTACGTTATCGACAGCTCTCTGCTCAAGGCTATCAAGGGCAAGAACGTAAACGTACGCTTCATCCTTCCCAACGGCGTAAAGTGGACAATCAACGGTACTGATGTTACATCCACTTCCGATATGAACATCTACACCGAGTACAACATCAACTACATCCCCGATACTCTCGTATCCAAGGCTGCCAAGGGCGGCAAGACCAAGGCTGAGATCGGCGTTACAACAAGCTTTGACAAGCTCGCTGCTGCTTCTCAGGTTACCGTAAAGTTCTCCTCCAAGAGAGCAGGTCTCGTTGCTACTGCTTATCGTTATGATCTGAGCACAGGCACTCTCAAGGGTGTAGCAAAGACTACCGTAGCTAAGGACGGTTCCGCAACATTCACCATCACTTCCGGCGGTCCTTACCTCGTAGTACTCAAGTAATCAGTAAAATACACTGCTCATGAGA
Source organism: uncultured Ruminococcus sp. (assembly GCA_902782875.1). Next base: position 11,565 of record CACZPE010000040.1, read on the forward strand.
GCATGATCACACCCCGTCCATCGGACATACCGATCGGCGCATATAGTACAGTCGTATTGATATGGCGCTCGCTCCGTACATGGCTGATTGGGCGGGGTGTTTTTTGAAAAAGGCGTGATAGAATGTTTGATAATGCGGTAATATTGCTTGGCAACACACCTGTCGGCACATATATACTCATAGCTGTGATAGCAGGCGTTGTCGTGCTCGGCACGGTGATCGCAGGGCTGATCACAAAGAAGAAAAAATAGCATTTACAGATTAGATTCTGATTAAAATCAGCTTAAAAATCAAAATGAACATTGATTTTTGCGCTTTTTTATGCTAAAATGATGAATGTCGGGGGAAACTCCGCTAAATTCTGAATTATAATATCATATATTTAGGAGGGCTATTATTATGGGACTTATTGCTGCTGCTGTATCATCAGTATCGGGTACTCTCAAGGATTCGTGGAAGGAAGTCATTGAACCCGCTGACATGAGCGAGTCTACTCTTCTGGTCAGGGGCGTTGCTGCAAGAAAGGGCGGCTCCAACACAAAGGGCACATCCGATTTCGTATCGAACGGCTCTGTTATCCATGTTTATCCGAATACCCTCATGCTTCTCGTTGACGGTGGCAAGATCGTTGACTATTGCGCAGAAGAGGGCTACTACGAGGTCAATAATTCCTCTGCTCCCTCGCTCTTCAACGGTGAGTTCAAGGAAACTCTCAAGGATACCTGGAAGCGTTTCCAGTTCGGCGGCGTGCCTTCCCAGAAGCAGCTGGTATACTATGTGAATACTGCTGAGATAAAGGGCATCAAGTTCGGCACAAGAAATCCCGTTAACTATTTCGATAACTTCTACAATGCAGAGCTCTTCCTGCGCGCTCACGGCACATACTCCATAAAGATCGCAGATCCTCTGAAGTTCTATGCAGAATTTGCTCCCAAGGGCACCGACAGGATAGATGCTAAGAATCTTTCCGATCAGCTCTATTCGGAGTTCATGGATGCTCTTCAGTCTGCTATCAACCAGATGTCCGTTGACGGCGTAAGGATCTCTCAGATCACTTCCAAGTCCAGAGAGCTCTCCAAGTATATGTCCACCACTCTCGATGAGGACTGGAACGAGCTCAGAGGTATCGAGGTATGCTCTGTAGGTATCGCTTCCATAAGCTATGATGATGAATCCAAGGAACTCATCAATCTGCGCAACAAGGGCGCTATGATGAGCGATCCTTCTGTAAGAGAGGGCTTTGTTCAGACCTCTGTTGCTCAGGGCATACAGGCAGCCGGCTCCAATACCGCCGGTGCAGGCAATGCTTTCATGGGCGTCGGCATGGGCATGAACATGGCAGGCGGCTTTATGCAGAGCGCATCTCAGACCAACGCTGCGCTTATGCAGCAGCAGGCTGCAGCTCAGGCTGCACAGACCCTTGCACAGAACGGCTGGACCTGCTCCTGCGGTACTGTAAACCAGGGCAATTTCTGCTCAGGATGCGGCAAGCCCAAGCCTCAGCCCGCAGCAGGCTGGACTTGTGAATGCGGCACCGTAAATCAGGGCAACTTCTGCTCGGGATGCGGCAAGCCCAAGCCCGCAGCAGGCTGGACCTGCTCCTGCGGCACTGTAAATCAGGGTAATTTCTGCTCAGGCTGCGGTAAGCCCAGAGCATAACAGAACGGTATTGTGCTCACCCATAGTACGGGTGAGCACAAATCACCGTGATACAAGGCTCTGATCAGAGGTCATGATCCCTGTGCCAAGAGGTCATGACCTGTGATGAAAGCCGTATATGGGGGTAAAAGATGCAGACCAATTCATACAAATGCCCGAACTGTTCGGGTGAACTGGTGTGGAATGCCGACAAGCAGCTCTATTCCTGTGAATGGTGCGCTTCGGATTTCACCGAGGCGGATATAGCACAGTTCAGTCCGCAGGAGACGACCGCAGAGGATGAGGACTTCAACTCGGACACAGACCTGTATATATGTCAGTCCTGCGGCGCGGAGATATTCTGTGACCACAATACCGCGGCTACATTCTGCTACTACTGCCATAACCCCGTACAGCTCAAGGGAAGGCTCACAGGCGCATACAAGCCCGACAAGGTCATACCCTTCAAACTGAGCAGAGAAAAGGCGGAGGAGACTTTCAAGGCCATGTGCGGCAAGAAATGGTTCCTGCCCTTCGGCTTCACCAAGGAAAGCACGCTTGAAAAGATGACGGGCCTGTATGTCCCCTTCTGGATAGCAGACCCCGATATAGACATACATATGGAGGCGAAGAGCACAGAGTCTCATTCGCACAGGCGCGGCGACACCACATATGTCACGGAGAAGATATACCACCTTGAACGCAGTGCAAGGATGAGATACAAGGGCGTTCCCGCAGACGGCTCAAAGAAGATAGACGATAACGTCATGGATGCGATAGAGCCCTTTGATTATAATGACCTTAAGGATTTCGAAATGTCGTATCTCTCGGGCTTTTTCTGCGACAAGTATGATGTTGACAAGTCCGAGGTAATGCCGAGGATAAAGGCGCGTGTGCAGCAGTCGGCAGAGCAGATCCTGATAAAGGATATGCAGGGCTACGGTGCGCTGTCCGTCACTTTAAAGGATACACGCTTCCTTGCTACAAAATGGAGATATATGCTTCTGCCCGTGTGGTTCTTCACATACAAATACAGGGGCAAGATATTCGGCTTTGCACTCAACGGTCAGACAGGCAAGGCGGCGGGCAGATATCCTGTATCGATAGGAAAGCTGTGCATACTTTCGGCGATAGTGACGCTTGTCGCCGGTCTGATAGTCTTTTTTGCGATGGGTAGTTAAAATGAGAAAAACTATAAAAACGGGCATATTTATCCTGCTGTCGCTGATGATGATATTTAGCGCGGATGTATTCGCCTATGCTGAGGATCTTTCAGCCGCGGCGACGGATATGATATATCTTGAAGATCAGGCTGATGAGGCTCCGGATAAATCACATAACAGCGGTGATATATACCTTGACGACAACATGGGCTACTACGGCGACAGAACGGATGAAGTACGCCGTATGCTTGAGGAAACGGCTGAGTATACGGGCTGGAACATAGGCGTTGTCACCTGTGACTATGACTACGATCCCGAAAGGTACGGCTCATCGTCTGCGACATCCAAGGCAGGCACCAAGGCGGAGGAGATTTACGATTCCGTATTCGGTGTGGATACCGACGGAGTGCTTTACTTCTGTGACGTAGGAACAAGATATATCGTCGTTGCCAACGGCGCAAGGAAATATAGCGTAGGTTCGCGTTTTGACAGTCTGCTCAGCACCGTCAACAGCAAGTATATGAACTATGATGACTTCGGCTCGGTAAAGGCTTTTGCCGACGGGGTAAAGGACTGCTATGACCGCGGTGAGGTCACACAGGATGATCTCGTATCGCAGGGATATGACACTTTTGATGAAAACGGATATTATCATGTTGACGGAAAGAAGAAGGTCACTCTTGCGGATGTACTTACGGCACTGGGCATAGGCTTTGTAATATCGCTTATACCTGTAGCCTGCGTGGTATACCACTACAGGGTGCCGAAAGCACCGTCTGCGGACACTTATCTTGACAGAAATACTGTTGATATATACAGAGCGAGAAACGATCTGGTAAAGACACGCCATTACAGCTATACAAATTCGTCCTCTTCGGGCGGAGGCGGAGGTCACGGCGGCGGAGGCGGCTTCTCGGGAGGCCACCACGGCGGCGGCGGTATGGGCGGACACAGATGACATACTGTCGGTGCTGAGCAGTGACAGCTTATCAGGTGAGGGAGATAATATGGAAAAAGTATCTGTTATCATTGCGGCGGCAGGCAATGCCGAAAGAATGAACGGCATACACAAGCAGCTTGCTATGCTGAAGGGAAAGCCTGTCATCGCATATTCCATGCTGGTATTCGAGAAGATAGAGGAGGTGTCCGAGATCATAGTTGCCGCAAGGCAGTGTGACTGGGATATAATCTCCAATATCGCCGAAGAGAACGGTATAACCAAATTTGCGGGGTGTTCCGACGGCGGAGATACAAGGCAGCAGTCCGTCACGAACGCTCTCGGACACGTTTCCGGGGACTGCACGCTTATAGCGGTGCACGATGCGGCGAGACCTCTTGTAAAGGCGGAATTCATAAAGGAATGTATCGGCGCAGCGGCTGAGTGCGGCGGTGCCGTGCTGGGTGTGCCCGTGAAGGACACGATAAAGACCGTTACCGACGGAACAGTTGACGGTACTCCCGACAGGTCGAAGCTGTACATTACCCAGACACCGCAGATATTCAGAAAGGATGCCTATTTCCGCGGCGTTGCACACGCAGAGGAGAACGGACTTGACTTCACCGATGACTGCCAGCTTGTTGAAGCTATGGGCATAAAAGTGAGAATGACATCATCGGATTATTCAAATATAAAGATAACCACTCCCGAGGATATGCTGATAGCCGAGGCTATCATGTCCTACAATTCCTGATGCCTTTAAGGGGGATATCTATGATAAGAGTTGGTCAGGGCTATGATGTTCACAGGCTCGTATCGGGCAGAAAGCTCATCATAGGCGGCGCTGAGATAAACTATATGTTCGGGCTTGCAGGGCATTCCGATGCCGATGTGCTGACTCATGCAGTGATGGATGCACTTCTCGGTGCGTGTGCCATGGGCGATATAGGACAGCATTTCCCCGATACCGACGACAGGTGGAAGGACGCCGACAGTATAGATATGCTCCGCGAGGTAAGCCGCCTTATAAAGGAAAAGGGCTTCAGGATAAACAATATCGACAGTACCGTCATATGCCAGAGCCCGAAGCTTGCGCCGTTTATTTTCAATATGCGCAGAAATATAGCAGAGGCCTGCGGTATAGATGTATCACAGGTCAGCGTAAAAGCCACTACCGAGGAAAAACTCGGCTTTACAGGCAGGGGCGAGGGTATATCTGCCATGGCGGCAGCACTTGTCGAGGACAAGACATAAGACCTGCTTTTGCGCAGAACATAAAGGAAAAGACTATGACCACGATACCTGCATATGTGACGGCTGTGACGGAAAGGCTCAGAGCCGCGGGATATGATGCATACCTTGCGGGAGGCTGCGTGCGTGACACCCTTCTCGGGAAAGTACCGCACGACTATGATATCGCAACTGATGCGCGTCCCGACAAGGTACAGGAGATATTTGAAGATCACCGCACGATACTCACAGGTGAAAAGCACGGCACCGTGACCGTAGTATCAGACGGAGAGAATATAGAGATAACGACATACCGCTCGGACGGAGAGTATACCGACCACAGGCGGCCTGACAGCGTGAGCTTTTCGGATACGCCCGCGGATGATGTGAGCAGGCGTGACCTGACGATAAATGCGATGCTTCTTGACCCGAAGACGGGGGATATGATAGACCTTTTCGGCGGCAGGGAGGATCTTGCAAACGGTATAATACGCTGCGTGGGAGATCCCGACAGACGTTTCAATGAGGATGCGCTGAGGATCATGCGCACGCTGCGCTTTGCGTCGGTGCTGGGTTTTGAGATAGAGAGAGGCACCGCAGGATCCGTACACCAAAACAGGGCTCTCCTGGAGGATATCGCAGTAGAACGTATTGCAGTAGAGCTGACAAAGCTTCTGACGGGGAAAAGCCCCTTCGGGGTGATGTCGGAGTATGCCGATGTTATAGGCGCTGCAGTGCCCGAGATACTGCCCTGTGTCGGCTTTGATCAGAAAAGCAGGCATCACAGCTATGATGTGTGGACGCACACCTGCTATGCGGTAGAACGCAGCGAGCCGCTGAAGGATGTGCGCCTTGCGCTGATGCTGCACGATATAGAGAAGCCTTCATGCTGCAGGGAATACGGCGGCGGGAGGCATTTCCCGCACCATGCGGAGGAAAGTGCCGTCACAGCGGAGAAGATACTCCGCCGTCTTCGTTTTGACAACAAAACGATAAGGAATGTGACCGCACTGGTAAGATATCACGAGATAGACCCCGATGCAGAGGGGATATTATCCGGTATGAAACGGCTTTACGGCATACTCGGAAAGGAGCTTTTCCGCGAGCTGTTCCTTGTTGCCGAGGGCGACAACAGGGGCAAGGGTGACATGCCCAACGACCGACTTATAAAGCTGCGTCCCCTGTATGACAGTGTGGAAGGATATGCTTCAGAGGGCGGCTGCACATCTCTTGACGGACTTGCTGTCAACGGCCGGGATATCGCATCGGTCGGATTTGAGGGCAGGGAAATAAGCGCTGTGCTTGACAGTCTGCTCGGATATGTGCTTGACGGCGGAGCCAATGACAGGGATGTACTTATCGGCAGGGCAAGGGATATGTACAGATCCGAAAAAGTATAAACAAAATACTCGAAAAAATAGAAACAGATCACCCGAAAAAGCATAAATGAAATACCCGAAAAAATATAAATGATCGGAAAGGTAGATGAATATGCGCTGTCCTTACTGCGGCTGTGATGATACAAAGGTAGTCGATTCAAGATATACAGAGGAGAAGCAGAGACGCAGGAGGCTTTGTCCCGACTGCGGAAAGCGTTTCACGACTTATGAGAGCGTGGAGCGTCCCGAGCTGCTGGTAAACAAGAAGGACAATACATATGAACCTTTCGACCGCAACAAGCTCATCAAGGGACTGTCTTTTGCGGTAAAGAAAAGACCTGTTTCAGGTCAGGAGATAATAAACATAGCCGACGGGATAGAGAATATGTGTCTTAGCACGAACAGGGATCAGATATCGACCGCGGAGATAAGCGACATCGTTCTGAGCAGACTCAAGACGCTTGATGAAGTGGCGTATGTAAGATTTGCTTCGGTCAACAAGGATTTTGACGATGTACAGCGCTTTCTGGAGCTGATAAGCGAGCTTAAAGGCAAATGATCCCTTATGAGGTAGAGATATGAAAACTAACGGAATACAGATATTTGCGGCTTATTCATGCGTGATGTTCATTATGGTCGCAGGGCTGACGGCTTTTTTCAAGCCCGGTGAGGATGAGAAGCCCGAGACCGTCACCGAGCAGACTGCAGAGGAGAAAGCTCCCGAGGAGCCTGCTGTTGATCCTCATGCGCCTGTGCCCGATCCGCCCGAAGCAGATGATACATGGGC
>CACZPE010000041.1 GCA_902782875.1 uncultured Ruminococcus sp.
ATCATCGGTGGAGCAAAGGTTTCATCAAAGATTGCAGTTTTGGAATCACTTTTGAAGAACGCAAGCGCACTCGTAATCGGTGGTGGTATGGCATATACATTCCTCAAGGCACAGGGCAAGGAAGTTGGTACTTCTCTCGTTGATGATGAGAAGATAGATTACTGCAAGGAAATGATCGCAAAGGCTGAGAAGCTCGGCAAGAAGCTCCTTCTCCCTGTTGATACTGCTGTAGCAGCATCTTTCCCTGATCCTATCGATGCTGAGATCTCCGTTGAGTATGTATCTTCCTCTGCTATCCCTGCTGAGAAGATGGGCCTCGATATCGGTCCTGAGACTCAGAAGCTCTTTGCTGAGGCTGTAAAGACTGCCAAGACCGTTGTATGGAACGGACCTATGGGCGTATTTGAGAACCCTGTACTCGCTAAGGGTACTATTGCCGTTGCACAGGCACTTGCTGATACCGATGCTACTACTATCATCGGCGGCGGTGATTCCGCAGCAGCTGTTATGCAGCTCGGCTTTGCAGACAAGATGTCCCATATCTCAACAGGCGGCGGTGCTTCTCTCGAATATCTCGAGGGCAAGGTGCTTCCCGGCGTTGATGTAATAGCTGATAAGTAAGATCTTTAAAGGAACGGGCGGGAGAAGCCTCCCGCCCGTTTTTCATTTCTGATAAAGGAGCGTTGGTAATGATACTACAGAATCTTAAAATAGACGACTGTGCCGGTTGTGATTTTTCCAACTCTGCTGTAAAGGATACGAAATTTGCCGCAGTAACTATGGCCGGCTGCGATGCAAAGGAGATCACTATATCCGAAAGCAGTCTTCTCTCCGCCCAGATAGATAACGTTATGCTTGACGGTGCATCGATATCTAATACGTCAATGACAAATGCAGATATTACCGACGTATCCATGTCAGGTCTCTGCGTGCTCAACGGAGATATAGAGAACGGCCTTTTTGACGGCGTGAAAATGCATGAAAGCAAATTTGCGTGCTGTGATCTTTCCAATGCAAAATTTGTAAACTGTAATCTGGAGAATATTGCGATAAGATCATGCCAGATATCGGGTATGACGATAGACGGCATACCTCTTACGGCACTTCTCGAGAAATACTATAAATAATGGCGGTCCTCGTATTTTGCCAGAAAGATATAAAGTCCATGAAGCTGCTTTTAAAGCTGTTTCATGGACTTTTTTTAATTAATTATGGCCTTCGGCTGATCCCTGAGCTGCTTTGCATTCTTCCTCGGTGAAACACCGTGTTTTTATATCTGTATCAGTAAATACCTTTGTGATGAGTTTCTCGTTTGATATCCGTCTGCCGGTTAAGCTCAGCTCCGAACACTTTCTGTAAAACTCCGCAAGCTTTTCGGGAGTATCTACCGATCCGCATATCCTCAGTCCCAGTATATCATTCAGATTGCCGCAGTACAGGGAAGAGTCCTCAAAGTATCCGCTCAGGATATCTGCCATATCACTGTTTTCTGATGCGAGAGCGCAGAGAACGGCTGAAAACCTCTCTGATGCGCCTGCCGCATAGTAAGGATCGTCTGTTCCCGATGAGAGCATCATATAGAACGGAGCAGCACATAAAAAGCTTATCCAGCGGGTATCAAGAGAGTTTATCTTCATTTCCAGATGGATATTTCTGTTGTCGGGACCTGTCATCATAACGGGTGAGCCCTGATAAATAACTCCCTCTTCGCTGTAAAGACCGTCAAGCACCCACATAAGCTCACGGAAACGGGAGATATCATATCTTAAGAATGAAAAATCATCGTAAGCCCTGCTGTTGTCCTGTGCAAACGCAGCTGCGAAATTTGCGGGCATGAATGCATCGGGGAATTCAGCAAAGATCTCTTTCATGTCGGCTGCAAACGGGCTTTTCAGACCATTTGACATAATATCATCAAACATGGTCGTGATCAGGATATCATTGAGATAATGCAGGAATGTATTTTCAGAACCTGCTTTTTCCTCCGCTTCAAGACGGTTTGCAAGAAAATCCGGGAAGTTATCGGGTATGTCAAATCCTGCATAGCTCCATTTTATCCTGAGTCTGCCGAGCTTTTTGTATTCCGAAGCGATCCTGCGGTATGTCCTTATAAGTCTGGGAGATCTTTTGAAAAGGCAGAAACTCAGCAGATAGTACCCGTCAAGACAGTCCTCCCTGTTTGCATAGGTCTTTTCAAGCATCATATCAAGATACTCATTGAGCTTGTCTGATACAATGTCGGACACATGATCGTTTCTTGACATCATGGCATAGGGTAAATATTCTTCATTGAACATATATTCCTGCCAGAAAAGATCTGCACAGCGTGTGTTGAATCTGCACAGCTCCCGCAGATCGTTTTCATCGGAAAGGGGATCGTGCCTTATCATTATCTTGTTTATAAGAGCTTTACAAGCTGCTTCATCGGTATAATTCATAAGCACATCTCCTTTCCCTGATCGGTATACTTCTTCTTTTGTATTGATTATACACTAAAATGCCTATACAGTCAAGAAAATTCGAAAAGAGATAAAAATATATCGAAAAACGATAAAAAAGTATTGACAAATAGAAATTCATATGCTATACTCAATACGATAAAACTCATAGGAGGCTATGAAATGAAAAATGATCGTTCGGTTGTATTTACATCTCTTGCAATAAAAGCGGGTATGATCCTGAGTATAATATCTTTATTCGTCATGCCTTATGCCGCACGTCTCTACAGGGCGGTCACCATACAGGACAATGACGTGACAGTACCCCTGCTTATAACATTCTATATCTGCGCTGCGATAGGTATATTCATACTTGTTATTCTTGATAAGCTGGTAAACAACATAAAGAAGGGCGAGGTATTTACCGAGCAGAATGTAAAGTATCTTCGCATACTTTCATATGCCTGCTTTGTCATAGCGGTGGTAACGCTTATCTTCTCGGTATTTCGCTTTATGGCATGTATAGTGACATTTTCTTCTCTTTTCTTTGCTCTGATACTTCGTGTGATCAAGAACTGCTTTACAGAGGCTGTCCGTCTTCGCGAAGAGAACGAGTTTACGATATGAGGTGGTGCTATGATCGTGATAAATCTTGATGTAATGATGGCAAAGCGCAAGATAGGTCTTGGCGATCTTGCGGATAAAGTAGGCATCACACAGGCAAATCTTTCTATACTCAAAAACGGTAAGGCTAAGGCAGTGCGTTTCTCCACACTTGAAAAGCTGTGTGAGATACTGGATTGTCAGCCGGGAGATATTCTTGAATTCAGGGGTGGAGAAAATGAATGATATGAATGAGATGAACAATATGCAGGGCGTACAGCCTGTACAGTATAATATGGCTGTAAATCCCGTAAAGGTAAAAAAGGAATACACAAAAAAGGAAGCAATATTTGCGGCTGTGTCCGTTATACTCGGCTTTCTTGTGATAAAGCTTGTACTTGCTCCGGCTTCATACGGTGACGGATTTGGACTGGGAGCTGCGGCGGCACTTTTGCTGCTGACTGTATATGCCTGCCTCTGGACAAAGCAGAAAAGCAGAAGTCATATAGTACGTATGTTCCTTTGCTTCGTATTTTCCGCGAATGTGTTTATCAGCTCAAACACTTTCATCCAGTTCCTTGATGTAGTATTTGTCGGTCTGATCCTTGTGTATGACCGTTTCGCGGTTTCAGACGGAATAGAGAAGATCAGGAAGCTTTTCCCCACAGACCTGTTGTCATCTGTGTTTGCACGTCCTTTTTCCTGTTTCGGCGATGCATTTGAGGCGGTTTCTTCCCAGACAAGCGGAACAAAGGCGGCACGCGGCATAGGTAATATCCTTATCGGCGCTGTTATAGCTGTTCCCTCCACTTTTATCGTAGCTGTACTGCTTTCCAGGGCGGACAGCGGCTTTGAAAACATAATGAACAGCCTCTTTGATGATTTTCTTTCTAATGCATTCTGCTTCATACTCCAGCTGATCTTCGGCATACCGATTGGATTTTACATATTCGGCAGCTGTTATTCGTCTGCCCATCACGAGATCAAGGCAGAGGATTCTCAGGATAAACTGGCTGTGTTAAGGATAGTCCCCGCTATGGCAGGTGTGTTCTCTGCTGTGCCTGTTTGCGTACTTTATGTGATATTCTTCTTCTCTCAGCTCAATCACTATATATCTGCTTTTATGAATAAGCTCCCTGATGATGAGATATACTCATCCTATGCGCGTGACGGTTTCTTTGAGCTGTGTGCTGTTGCGGTGATAAACCTTCTGATCCTTGTTTTCCTCAATGTATTCTGCAGACACGGCGATAACGGCAGAACAAAGCCTGTTAAGGCCATGTCATTCGTTATATGCATTTTCACGCTGATGCTTATAGCAACTGCAGTAAGCAAGATGGTGCTGTATATAGATGCATACGGACTGACACTGCTGCGCACATATACCACATGGTTCATGGCGCTGCTCACGGTCGTATTCCTTGCCGTTGCTGCTGAGGTGTTCTCTGAAAAGGTGAATATATCCCGTGTGGTAGTTGCTGTATTTACAGTAATGTTTGCCGCACTCAGCTTCTGCAATGTAGACGGGATCATCGCGGAATACAACATATCCCGCTATGAGAGTGGTACCCTTAGCTCCCTAAAGGCGGATGATTTCAGATATCTCTCCAGCGGCTCATATCCTGCTATGAACAGAGCATACCAAAACGGCGATTTCCATAGTTCCGAGGGAGCGGAGGCAGAAGTGATGCTTTCAGAAAAGCATACATCCGACGACGTGCGCACTATCACATTCATGGATATATATGCCGATAGGGTATGCGGTAAATGATATTCAGAAAGATTTTTCGGGGCATTTGGTATATTATCCTGATATTGTCTGTAATAATATCTGCGCTGTTTGTATACTGTATGCCCCATAAAAACGATCTGTACAAAGAATCGGAAAAAGCTGTCAGGCACCTGATCGGCAAGGATATTTCTGCCTGTGATGATATCTGGGACAGGGTGATGTACACCGCAGACGGGAAAACGGTATACTATGCTGGTGTAAAGTATACATATGTTCTCGGAATGTATGACAGTGAATACTACGAAGCTGTCATATCATATGACGAAAGCGGTACGATAACTGGAGCAGAACTGAATAAACCCGTACAGAACTGAGGCGAGTGAAATAGATGTGTGAAATGGATGAGTCTTATTTGCTCAGTATTATTATTGACGGTGTATTCATTGTCATATCCTTCGGCTGGGTAAAGCTGTGGCTGCATATCTGCGGCAAAGGAAATGCTGTGATACGAAATATCGTGATGATAATCCTGTCGCTCGGTGTGGTGTATATAGCTGCACAGATTGTATTTCTTCCTGTTGATGATACATACAGCTATTCTAATATATGCGCACAGGGGCTGTGGATGCTTATGTTTCTGAAGTTCTTTGTGCCTGCATCTGTTATTGCGATGATAATATCAGTATGCAGGGCAATAACAGAGCGCGGAGCAGGTGATAGGTATGGAGAAAGGCTGTAAGACTGGGACATTTATAGCAGTAAAGCTTATCTTTGCTATTCTGATACTTGCAGTCGGGCTTGTGTCTTCTGCACTGTTTGTACGCCCGATAACAAAAATAAATTATGTTTTCACTGACCAAAGGATAGTATTTGATACACTGCGCCCCGTAGCACCGGAAATAATAATGATCTTTATTACGGCAGTATCGCTTGCTTTGTCGGCGGTGCTTGCTGTGATGCTCATAGCGGATCTTATAAGACGAAAAGATATGCTTTATACAATATCAAGGGCAGCGGTTTGTCTGCTTGCGGATATCCTTTGTATCGCAGCGCTGATCTTCGGAGGGTTGCTGTATTGTTATTCTGACTATGACAGC
>CACZPE010000042.1 GCA_902782875.1 uncultured Ruminococcus sp.
AAGGCAGAGCGTGAGGGCGACTATGACAAGGCAGCACAGCTCAAATACGGCGCTATCCCCGAAAAGACCAAGGAACTGGAAGAGATGGAAGCCACCACCGATACAAAGAAGACTACTCTCCTTCGTGACAAGGTGACCGATGAGGAGATTGCCCGCATTGTTGGACGCTGGACGGGCATCCCCGTATCAAAGCTGATGGAAGGCGAGCGTGAGAAGCTGCTCCACCTTGAAGAACTGCTTCACAAGCGCGTAATCGGTCAGGACGAAGCCGTTACCAAGGTCAGCGAAGCGATACTCCGTTCCCGCGCAGGTATCCAGGATCCCAACCGTCCTCTCGGCTCATTCATGTTCCTGGGGCCTACGGGCGTTGGTAAGACAGAGCTGGCCAAGGCTCTGGCACAGGCTTTGTTTGATGACGAGAAGAACCTTATCCGTATCGATATGACGGAATATATGGAGAAATTCTCCGTGAGCCGCCTTATCGGAGCGCCTCCGGGGTATGTGGGCTATGAGGAAGGCGGTCAGCTCACCGAAGCTGTGCGCCGCAAGCCCTATGCGGTAGTGCTTTTCGATGAAGTTGAAAAGGCTCATCCCGATGTGTTCAACATACTTCTGCAGGTGCTCGATGACGGCCGTGTCACCGATTCCCAGGGCAGAGTTATAGATTTCAAGAACACGATAATCATACTCACATCCAATCTCGGCTCCGACTATATCCTTGAGGGCATAAACGAGGACAACGAGATAACCGAGGACGCAAGGAAGAAGGTAGACAAGCTCCTCAAGAGCCATTTCCGCCCCGAATTCCTCAACCGTCTCGACGAGATCGTATTCTACAAGCCGCTCTCCAAGACGGAGATATATCCCATCATCGACCTCATGCTCGAAAAGCTGCGCGGCCGTCTTGCCGACAAGCAGCTGAGCCTTGAGATCACTGAAGAGGCAAAGAGCCGCATAGCCGATGAGGGCTACGATCCCATATTCGGTGCAAGACCGCTCAAGAGATATATCCAGAGCAAGATAGAGACGCTTATAGCACGCACTATGATAGCTGATGAGCTTGAACAGGGCACAGTGCTCACCGTTGGCACAGATGAGAACGGATTTACAGTTACCCACGAGAAGAAGACAGACGAATAAACAGTACGGGGCTGCGTGAGCGCAGCCCCGTTTTATTTCATCATATTAAACAGTCCTATCAGGAAAAGATGCGCGGGATAATAGAGATAGAAAAACCACTTCATTATCCTGTTTATCCTTTCGTTTCTGCCGCGTTTCCCGTTATAGAGCATCAGCACGGGAGCGGATATTATCACAGCCATCTGAAGCAGACCGTAGACCTTATCAAGGGCAAAGAAGTATACAGCCGAGTAGATGCCGACAAATACCATCATCCATATCATCTGTGTGCGTAAGTTTCCTCTGTTCGTGCCGAATGCCAGTATCACAAGCGATGCGATACAGCTCCAGTCACTCGGAAATCCCAGTACACAGCACAGAATTATCAGCAGTATCTTTGCAGGTTTCTTAAGCTTTTCACTGTCATTTATGCGCAGCATCACAAGCCCGAGAGCAAGCGGCCACATCACGCTCGTCTGATTGAGCACGCCGTCGTAGAACGGTATGAATGATCTCCACGAAGTGAAGTCAGTTGAGGAGAACCTGTATGCAAAATGAGATATGAATGCGAACAGAAACAGTCTGGCGGTATATTTGTCTACATTCTTTGTATAATGATATCCCTCTGCGATAAACCAACACATCACGGGGCAGGTGAGCCTTCCGATGATATGAAGCAGTACGGGTAGGACCTCGTGGGGAAATCCCGGGAATACTGCCCATGTGATATGGTCTATGGTCATGGCGATTATCGCAATGAGCTTTATCGAATTTGAATCAAGTGAAAGCTTTCTGTTCATATCAGGATCTCCTATATCCCGGGTATCATGTGCCCGATGCCACATGACGGGGATACCACTTTTCAAAGAATACGGTGAACATACCCATAAGGGCGGGGGCGGCCGAACCTATCACAGTACGCAGGAGCGGCATGCCGCTGTTTAGCAGTACGAGTGAGACCGCTGCCATGATAATATAGAGGATACCCCACGCAGCTGCAAGTATGTAGTTTGTCTTCATGAAGATAACGTTTTTCAGTGCGCTGTCTCCGCCGTAGTTGTACTTTACGTAGGCTGCGCACAGCGGTTCCTTTGTAAAGCAGGATACTATCCACATAAGGCCGAAGATAAGGTATCCTGCGCATACAGGCAGCATCATATTTCCTGAAAGCATCACAGCTGCGGAAAGTATGCTCACCGATGCGCAAGACAGTATATCATAGACTGTCTGCTCCCTTTTCATCATTATCACGGGAGTGAGAGCGGCTGCGATCAGCGGTATAAACGCCCATGATGCCCCTGCGGAAAGCAGTACTGTCCAGAATACACACCAGGGGAGCAGAAGAGTGGTCATGACAGGCGGCTTTTTATCAGACGAAACGGCTTTATTCGTACTGCCGCCCGTGCCGAAGAACTTGCCCCAGTCTATCATCAGGGAGAAATCGCCGTCCACCGTGTACATATGCTTTGCAAGGGCCTCTGTGCCTTCAAGTTTGCCGTCGGCGATATCCGCCCATACCGTAAAGGGAGTCTTTATAATCGTGGTAGGCTCGCCGAAGCGTTCATCAGTAAATTCCGAGCCGTCCCTGCCGAGACGTATCTGATAGGTCTTGTCTATATCGGTGTAGCGCATCTCAAGTATGCGCTCCCTGCCGTCAAAAGCAGACTTGTTGTAAAGTGCTGCCATCTGCTTTGTGAATATATAGCTCTGATCGGGCTTGCCTGCCTCTGTGCCGTCCTTTGATACGCCCCAGCTTGCGTCAGCCAGTGTTTCAAAGAGTTCCTTCTCCATAAGAAGCTCTGAGAGCTGTTCTTTAGTCTGGGCACTTATGCGGCCGCCTGCATATTCAGCGCCTGCTTTCCTTACTATATCAAGATAAGCACCCGTGCGGTCTCTCAGTGCATCTATCGAGAAAAGCTCGCCCTGACCGCAGAATATGGTCTCATAGCCGTTTCTGCCGCAGATATGGTCGAACATACCGCACACCGCATCATAGTTGCCCTCTGAGGAATAGAAGCCGCAGGTGGAGATAAGCACATATTTCTTGCCAGACATATCATATCTCTGTGGATGTGAGCCGCTGCCGATGCCGTCATCGCGCTCCGCCATAAAGGGGAGCATCATGGGCAGCTGCCTGTCTATCATATCCTTGAGTATACCCGGCACGCTGAAATAGTAGAGGGGGAAGCTGTATATCACGATATCAGCTGCGATGAGCTTTTCGATGATAAGAGGCATATCGTCCTTTATCACGCACTTACCGGGAGTGGCTTTCCAGCAGCCAAAGCAGCCCTTGCAGCCCTTTATGTCCATAGATGCCAGCTCAACAGTCTCGGTCTCCGCGCCGACAGCGCTGACGATACCCTCTGCAAAAGCATCAGCCAGGCGCAGGGAATTTGATCTTTTTCCTTTCGGGCTGCCGTTTATTAAAAGTATCTTCATTGCTTTTCTCCTTCTATCATACCGATGCACTTCTCTGCCCACTCACCCAGCATCTTTGTGGCCATTCTGCCGTATTCCACGGTCATCTGCCAGTATATAGCCTTTTCAGGTGAGCCCAGCATATCCGAATATATCTTTGTGTTTGAATCGGGCTTTTCCATCTGTTCAAGTGCTGATTCCGAAAAGGCCTTGAGGCCTCTGAAATATTCCAGGTTCTCTTCCTTCGGCAGTTCTCCTCTGAAAAATGTAGTCATAAGCATGGGGCTCCTTACAGTTTCTTCTCTTTTCTCGCGGAGCCAGTGCAAAAGCTCGTTTTTGCCGCTGTCTGTGATGGAATATATCTTTTTGTCGCCGCCCCTGCCCTTGACGGGGGTGTCTGTTACGAAGCCGCTGTTTTTCAGAGTCTGCAGCTCGCGGTATATCTGGCTTGTCTGTGCATTCCAGAAATAGCTCAGGGAATCCCTGAATACTTCCATTATCTCATATCCTGTCATATCGCCGTAATTTAATAGTCCGAGTATTCCGTGCTTTAACATATCATCACTCCTATATTCCACTTGTGGAATTAACTATATTATAATTCTACAAGTGGAATAATGCAATGTATATAAAATTACAATATAGCGCAATTTATGTGACGGTGGTTTACAATAGAAAGGATATTGACATATATACAGTTATAATGTATAATCATGACAATACTTTGATACAGGAGAAGATCATGACCGGTATATATTTCAGTGGTACGGGTAATTCGGAATACGCAGCCCGTATGTTTACAAAAGAATTCAGTGATGACCCTGCGGTATTTTCCATAGAAGACAGGGATGCCGCTGAAAAACTGAAAGAGGCTGATGAGATAGTGCTTTCCTATCCCGTGCAGTACAGCTCCATACCGAAGATACTGTATGATTTTATAGCCGGCAATGCGGATATCTGGCAGGGCAAAAGGGTGTTCATCATCGCTACGATGGCCATGTTCAGCGGAGACGGCGCGGGAGTTGCCGCACGGCTGCTCAGTACATATGGTGCAGAGATCACAGGCGGTCTGCATTTAGTTATGCCCGACAGCATCGCCGATGAAAAGGTACTCAAGCGCCCCTTTGAAAAGAACAGACAGCTTGTAAGAGATGCCGCAGAGAAGATAAAGAAAGCGGCGGAGGATATAAAGCAGGGGAGATATCCGAAAGAGGGACTGAACGCATTTTCCCGATTTGCGGGCTTTGTCACACAGAGAGCATGGTTCGGTTATAAAACACGATCCTATACTGACAAGCTGAAGACAGACAATGATAAATGCGTGGGATGCGCAAAATGCGTAAAGCTCTGCCCTACTGGGAATATATTTATGGAAGACCGTAAGGCCAGGGGAAAAGACAGATGCACGCTGTGCTACAGATGCGTCAATTCCTGCCCGAAACAGGCACTGACCATACTCGGCAAAAGCGTTATCGGGCAGACTTCCATAGAGAAATACATATAAAAAACAGCACCGTGCGAAACGGTGCTGTTTGATGTTTATGATGTTCGCTGTATGATTACTTTCTCTTGGAAGCAACTGCAGCAGCAGCGGCAACAGCCATGAGAGCTGCAACGGAAACTGCAGCAGCATTGCCTGTAGCAGCGGGAACTGTCTCTTCAACAGCTACGGGCTCAGCCTCAACTACGACCTCAACAGGCTCTTCAACGACCTCAACTTCAACTTCCTCTGCGGGCTCTTCAACTGCTTCCTCAACAGGAGCAGCATCAAGGCCTGTTACGGTGAATGTAACGGATACAGACTCGTTGATTGGAGTAGCGCTGTTCATGCAGGGATCGTCCTTGGTGGGGGAGTACATATTGTAGATATCGATCCTGAAGTTGCCCTTCTCTTCGATATCGCCGTAGAGTACCTTGGAAGCATCAAAGGATACCTCGCTGCCGTCGATCTCGATCTTGTCGAGAGTAGCAACAGCCTCGGGATAAGCAGCATACATGCCCTCAAGGTCAATAACGAATACGCCGATCTCCTCAGTGCCTGCAACAGCCTCTGATGTGATGGTGTATGTGCCGTCGCCTGTAACCTCAACAGCAGACTCCCAGTCCTGGAAAGTCCAGTTTACATCGGTGTAGCCGAGCTTTGCGTTGATGGGCTCAGCAGCGGAAACATCAGCAGCAGCAAGTGAAGCCACAACGGCTGCAGCTGCAACAGCAGAGATCTTATTAATCTTCATAGTTTTCTCCTCCGTACCGCCATCCAGTAAATGAATAACAGGATGCGGGAAAATTCGTTTTTATGTGACTGTCGGCAGTCACGATAAGAATTATACCATATCATACTTAAAAATGCCATATACATTATGCACAAATCATATCTGTATGCGCGACAAATACACAGCCTTATCAACAAATGTAAACGTTCACATCTGCCGGGTCGTATGATCTGCCTGTATATGTCATTATGAAAAATCCTGCATCCCTGAATTGCAAAATACAGCCAAGATTAAAATCAGGTTAGAATCAGATTTAAATATGATTAAGCCTATTGCATGCAGGTGCGGTATGTGATATACTCTGATTGTCGGATAAAAAGAAAAGACAACAAAACAGATTTTTTTACAGAAAGGATGATGAGCATGAATAAAAGAACACTCTTCGGGATAGGCGCTGTGGTGCTGGCACTTATTTATGCCGCCAGTCCTGACTTTGTACCCGGACCTGTAGATGATATGATAGTGCTTATCGTATCGGCCATCGTATCAGGCCGCAGCTTCAGGCAGGAGCGTATAGAGACAAAATCAGATCAGGAAGAATTATCTTGATATATCTGCAGCCCGCTTGTCACGGGCTGTTTTTTATGCTCACAGCAATATGCACAAGCCTGAGGGTGTACCCTTTGCATATGACAAATGAGAAAAATATAAAAAAGGTCTTGCATTTTCCGATACGTTGTGATATAATAAGCAAGTGCTTTTACTTAAAGCGGTATATAAGTCTCCGTAGCTCAGCAGGATAGAGCGTTCGCCTCCTAAGCGAAAGGCCGCGCGTTCGAATCGCGCCGGGGACGCCATCAGCCTCATTTTTATGAGGCTTTTTGTTTAAGGGGGATATATGAAGAAAAACATCATGATCGTACTGCTGCTGTGCATAGTACTGTGCCTCACAGGCTGCAATGGCGGCGGAGAAAGCGATAAGACTACACAGAGCGCGTCTGCCACGGCATCATCAGGTGCGCTGCTCGGTACATGGAAGGGCACGGGCGATGAACATTCCACCATAACCTTCGGTACAGACGGCAGATGCAAGGATGATTTCAACTATGACGGGATACAGATCGTTACAGCAGGTCCTTACACAGTTAATGAAGCTGACTCGACCGTACTTATACACGATGATGAATACGGTCTCGATTTTCTCTATACCTACACGATATCGGGAAATGATCTTACCCTGCAGCTTGAGGGCGGCAATCCGAGGACGTTCAGAAAGCAATAATGATCATGGGGCTGCACAAGCGCAGGCACAATGAATAGTTATAATCCTTTTATAATGATAACACAGAAACACTTTATAGCCTGTACTGGCCTGCTAAAAGAAAAAAGAAGAAAGAATAGATAAGAAATATAAACGGTTTATCTGCAAAGTACATTAATGTATTTTGCAGATACCTTTTATTCTCTGTTCTTTCTTCTTTATTATTTATTATTTTAGCAGCGGCGTGAAAGATATATCAGAGCAGATGTTTCTATATCACCGCTGCGCTGTTTATATATCTATTATACTGTACATTACCGACCTGTCCACACGGAACGGGCAGAGTGCGAGCTTTGCGGGAATATTCAGCACTGTTTCCGCAGAGCGTTCAAGCAGCGCTCTGTCGGCCTTTACGGGGGCAAGGGAGTTTATCGCATCACGCAGTTCATCCGTGCTGCCAAAGCCTGCCGCAGACAGCACCGCATCACGTCTGTCCTTATCCGCAAAGCTTATATAGTTTGCCTGGAACACGCCCACAGCCGCTCCGTGGGGGATATGCTCCTCATAGGTGAGCGGATAGCTGAGCGAATGCGGCAGTGTAGTGCCTGTCTGTGCTATCGACATACCCGCCAGCGCGGATGCGTTCATCAGCATAAGCGCACCTTCTTCATCGAGGGGCTTCTTTCTGTCAAGATACTCACGGCATCTGCCCCATTCCCTGAGCCCTGCGAATACGCACATATCACTGTATGTATCGGCATTGTTGTTGATACCGCTCTCGATAAGGTGAGAGAGCGCATCGACCGCTGTATTTGCTATGATGTTCCAGGGTGCGGACATGATATACCTGCCGTCGATAAGGGCCAGGGCGGGGAATATCCTGTGCCTGATAGAGCCCTTGGTGCGCAGGTCGTGACGGGTTATCACGGATACCGCAGTGACCTCGGAGCCTGTGCCGCAGGTGGTGGGTACAGCTATGACGGGCAGATGCTCTGCTTTAGTATTCTCATACATAAACTGCCAGTCCCTGTCGGGATTCTTTATCATCAGTGCGGCTGCCTTTGCGCAGTCAAGGGGAGAACCGCCGCCTATGCCTATCACATGGTCGGCACCGCATTCAATGCCCTTGTCACGGGCTTTCATCACTGTTTCTACAGACGGGTTCTCTTCGACCTGGTCAAATATGGTATAACCTGTATTATTCGCTTCAAGCACTGCTGTCACATCGTCAAGCGAGCCGTTTGAACGCGATGAGGATCTTCCTGTGACTATCAGCGCATGAGCGCCGAGCTTCATTTCCTGCGCATGGTTCTTTACGCAGTCTTTTTCTGCATATACTCTTGTCGGCATGAAAAATCTCATAAATATCACGCCCTGACAGATATAATAGCACAAATCCCCTGATTAGTCAACCGCCGGTGCGACCGGCGGCGATTTCGCAGATGTGTTTTACAGAAATGGCTGTATTTGCGGCACGGTAACTTTTATTTGATCATGATATCTTAATCTAAAA
>CACZPE010000043.1 GCA_902782875.1 uncultured Ruminococcus sp.
ATGCATACAGGATTCTCGGGCTCGAATACGGAGCGACCGAGGAAGACATAAAAAAACGTTATCGTGCGCTTGTCAAGGAGTATCATCCCGATCTGCACCCGGGCGACGAAGATGCCGCAAGGAAGATGAGCGAGATAAACGAAGCTTATGAGCAGATACGTTCGGGCATGGGCGGCGGCTTCGCCCCGAGCGGGGAGTATACCGAGGGAGATACCACGTATTATTACAGGTATGAGGATATATCCGACATAATCCGTGAGATGTTCGGCATCAGCGGAAAGGGCGGCGGCTCTATCGGCAACTATGAGTTCCTGGAAATGTTTATCATGAACGGTGCATATGAAAGAGCTGCAAGGCTTCTTGATACTATGCCCAGAGACGACGCAAGGTGGTATTACTATGCCGCTAAGGTGTATGAACATATCGGCGATCTCATGCGCGCCGAGAATTTTGCCAAGACAGCCGTGAATATGGACCCTGCCAATATGGAGTATGTTCTGTTCTGGGAGTCTCTTACCCTGTCGAGGGAGGAGAACGAGGCCAAGGCTGTCCGCTCAGACTTCTGGCTCAAGACAGCTGCAGTACTCATCGTAATATTCACCCTCATACATATTATCGTGCCGGTATTCACGCTGCTTTGATGATATGTAGAGCTGCTTGCGCTTTTCGATATAGCAGATCTCTTCAGAGGTGAGTTCTCTGTACTGCCCTTCGGGAAGATCGCTGTCAAGAACGATCTCACCTATGGCTATACGTTTAAGATAGAGTATCTTGCATCCGACGGCGGAAAGCATCATCCTTACCTGATGCTTTCTGCCCTCGGATATCTTTATTGTTCCGCACAGGGCTTTCCCGTGCGGATTTTTCATATAGTGTTCCCGTTTGTCTGCGGGCATGTATTCCTGCATGTCCGCAACGGTTATCACCTTTCTGAGCTCAGCGCAGGCGGGCTTTGATATGTGCTTTCCGAACTTTATCCCGTTGTTGAGCATAGTGATCTTTTCCTCTGTCAGCTCTCCGAAGGCGTAGAAAAGGTATTCCTTCTCCACGTGTGAAACAGGATCGGTCAGTGCGATGGTAGCCTTTCCGTCCGTTGTGAACAGCAGCAGGCCGTGAGTGTCAATATCAAGCCTGCCAATGGGGTGAAGCCCTTCTAAATCGGGCATATACTGCATCACGGTCGGATGCTCCCTGTCTGAACAGGCAGTAACGCAGCCCGAGGGCTTGTTGAGCATAAAATATCTGTTCATTGTTTATCACCAGCTGACGGACGTATCTTTTCCGATACCATTTTGATGCATACCGCGCAGAGCGGCACTACATAGAGTACCGCAGCAAGCCATGCCGCCTGATCGGTAAGACTTATGGCGGTAAAGCCGTATTCCGGCACAAAAAGCCTGCTCACGGCTATCCTTGCCGCCATTTCTATTACTCCCGAGAATACGGCCGCCACAGAGTAGCCGAGTCCCTGCACGCTCATTCTGCATACGTTGAGTATGCCGATAAGCCAGAAGAAAAAGCCGATATATTTCAGATAAAACGCAGCCCCGTCAAGAATGGCGGTATTGTCAGAGCTTATGAACGCAGTGGCGAGAGTCCTGCCGCAGATGACCATTACTGCACCCTCTGCCGCCGCAAGTGATACGCCTGCGGCTACACCCTTTATTATTCCCTCTTTTGCGCGGGCAGTCCTTCCTGCGCCGATGTTCTGACTGCAGAATACCGACACGCCTGTTGCAAGAGCGTCAAAAGGGCACATGGCAAACTGCTTTACTTTGCTTGCCGCCGTGAATGCGGATACATAGATGCTGCCGAGAGAATTGTTTGCTGACTGCATCACCATGCAGCCTACCGCCGTGACGCTGTATTGCAGCCCCATAGGTATGCCCATTATGAAATGCGTCCTTATCTCCTGCAGACTGAGCTTCATATCCGTTTTTTTCAGATGGATAACAGGCTGCTTCTTTATTATGTATACAAGGCACAGCACCGCACTGATCGCCTGAGCGGTGACCGTTGCCGCCGCCGCACCCGCACAGCCCATAGAGAATACCATGATGAAAAGAAGATCAAGACATATGTTCAGAACGGTGGATACCGCAAGGAATATAAAAGGCGTTCTGCTGTCGCCTATAGCTCTCATCATGCTTGAGAGAAAGTTGTAGAATACCGAGAAGGGTATGCCGAGAAAGAGGATGAAAAGATAGATGTATGCATCATCATAGATATCCGCGGGAGTTTTCATGAGGTGGAGTATATTCCCGCACAGTATCGTGCATACCACAGTGAGTACAGCGGAAAAAACAAGCGCAAGAAAAGCCGCATTGAAGACTGAGCGTCTCATGCGGTCAAGCTTTTCTGCGCCGAAATAAGTGGCAAAGGGTATCCCGAAGCCTGCACATATCCCCATACAGAAACCGAGTACCAGAAACTGTACGCTTGAAGAAGCGCCCACACCCGCAAGCGCCTGCGGGCCGAGATATCTGCCGACTATGGCAGCATCCATCATATTGTATGTCTGCTGTAAGAGATTGCCGAGCAGAAGGGGAACTGCAAAGCTGATTATCAGCCCGAGCGGTCTGCCCTCTGTCATATTTCTCATAAAACTATCTTCTTTCCTTAGTGTAGTCAACAAAGCTGATGTTTACATCCACATCGCCGTCTATGCCGTCGATCTTTCCGTCAGATGCGTACTGCCACATCGTGAACATATACGGGAATTCGGGTTCATCGGAGTATTCCGCGAGCCAGAAGTCAAATCCTGCCAGCTTGTTGAGATCGTATTTGAAAAGTGCCTGCCTTTTTGAGGCGTATATCATGGGGATGTAGCCGTTTTCTGCGATGCGGTTGCAGAAGGCGGCAGCGCAGTCGTTGAGGGTATCGGGGTATATCTCATCTGTCCTTGCGTTGTCTGTCATGACCTCCCAGTCGTATACAACAGGGTAGGGGATATCATAGCCGTCAAGACAGGATACAACGTAGTCGGCTTCCTCAATGGCTTCTTCAACTGTGAGCGCCTGTGAGAAAAAGTATATGCCCACATCGATGCCTGCTGACTTTGCATCACGGATATAGTCGCCGAAATTCTTGTCGGGATTGATATCTCCCGATTCATAGCCCCTGTAGCCGATCCTCAGCATGGCAAAGTCTATACCGCTGTTTTTCACAGCCTCCCAGTCGATATATCCGTTGTGATAGGATACATCTATCCCGGCCTTTGACTGTATCACGCCGTCATCGTATGACTTCAGACCGTCGGTCTCAGTTATTTTTGCAAGATCGTATTCATGCCTTGGCATGTCTGCCGATGCGGCCACACGTATCTTTCCGAGCCCTCTTTCGCTGATGACTATGTCGTCGGACTCCCCGAAGTAGGTGAAAGTGCGTGAGTTTTTGGCGGATATGTATTCCTCATCCTCGAGGTATTTCTTTTCAAGGTCGGAATATGACTTCTTTGCCGCGCTGAGCTTAGCCCCGGTGACAAGAGTGCAAATCAGCAGACCTGCGAGTATTATAAGGAGTACTGCTAAAACAGATGTTTTTATCTTCATATATCATACCGATGAAAGCATAACGAGA
>CACZPE010000044.1 GCA_902782875.1 uncultured Ruminococcus sp.
AGACTTCAAGCGTCTCTCCGAGATAGCAAAGTCCGTTGAGGCTTATCTCATGGTGGATATGGCTCATATCGCAGGTCTCGTTGCTGCAGGCGTTCATCCCTCCCCCGTGCCCTATGCAGATATCACCACAACCACAACTCACAAGACCCTCAGAGGCCCCAGAGGCGGTCTTATCCTCACCAACAGCGAGGAGCTGGCTAAGAAGATCAATTCCGCTATATTCCCCGGCACACAGGGCGGCCCTCTCATGCATGTGATCGCAGCTAAGGCTGTATGCTTCGGCGAGGCTCTCTCTCCCGAGTTCAAGGAGTACGGCAAGAACGTTGCTGCAAACGCGAAGGCACTTGCAGACGGCCTTCTCAAGAGAGGCTTTGACCTTGTATCGGGCGGTACCGACAACCACCTCATGCTCGTTGACCTTCGTCCCTTCGACCTTACAGGCAAGGAGTTCGAGCATCGTCTTGACGAGGTATATATCACCGTCAACAAGAATGCGATCCCCAACGATCCTCAGAAGCCCTTCGTTACAAGCGGCGTGAGAGTAGGTACTCCTGCTGTCACCACAAGAGGCCTCGACACCTCCGATATGGAAAAGATCGCTGAGTTCATGTATCTTGCAGCAAAGGATTTCGATGCAAACGCAGACGCTATCCGCGCAGGCGTTACAGAGATATGCGCAAGACATCCCCTCTATCAGTAATAGGATCAGTATATTCAAAGCTGCCCTCTTTGAGGGCAGTTTTTTTGTTTCTATTGCACTTTATGAGGTTATATGATATCATATACATCAGGGAGGCGGTATCATGGACACAAAAACAAGCTGCAGTGTTTTCACATCTGCATATTCCGAAAATGAAACATTCGCTGACAGCTATATACACAGAAATATTGCCCTGTTCATCCCGAATTCACCCGACATAGGGCAGGCTCTTATAACACAGGCTGACCGCCCCTCATATATGGTGGTCATAAGCTTCTCTAACGTTCCCGGCATATTTCACTACAACGCAGAGGTATGCTCTCCGCACATATGCAGTAAAAATACAGACGACCTGCATTATTACTGCCTTATGATATCAGCGGAGTATTTTGAACAGCGTTACCTAATGTATTCAGACTCTCTGCCTGTTTTTAACTCCTGCAGATTCGGGATATGCAGTGATATACTCAAAGCCCTGAACACATTTGCGTTTGAATCAAGCAAAACAATGATGAATTCCAATATCACACTTGATGCCCAGAGCGAGATAATAACCCACTGGATCATCCGCAGCATAATCGGAGAAACACTCGATATGCGCGCCATATCCGATGATTATTCCGTTGCAAGAGCACAACATTATATGGAGCTTCATTACGCAGAAAACATTACTGTAAATACGCTTGCCGGACTCGGATGCATATCGGAATCCACCTTCAACCGCCGTTTCAAGAAAGAGACAGGAAAAGCACCTATAGAATACCTTATCGAAGTAAGGATCACCCACGCAAAAAACCTACTGCGGCGAAAGAACATCTCAGTAACAGAAGTCGCCATGAGATGCGGATTCAGCAGCAGTGCGCATTTTGCTTCATATTTCCAGCAGAAAACAGGAATGACACCCAGCGATTACAGAAACCGTTATGCAGACTGAGCTGATATGACTGTATTGTATAAAAAACAGGCTGTATTTTTATATCCTTCCGGAATAATATGTATTATAATACCATTATCACAATCGAAAGGATGATAACAATGCAGGCAGATGAGATATTTGAACTCATAAACAGCCACCCCGCATTCCATCTGGCAACAATGGACGGTGACCAACCGCGTGTCAGAGGCATGCTGCTTTTCCGCGCAGACAGCAGGGGTATAGTATTCCACACAGCCTCCACAAAGGATGTTTACCGTCAGATAAAGGCAAATCCGAAGGCGGAGATGTGCTTCTCGTGCGGCAATGTCCAGATAAGAGTCACAGGAGTGCTGGAACAGTGTGATGATGAAGGTCTCCGGGAGGAGATATTCGCCCATCCCTCACGCAGATTTCTTCATGCATGGAAGGAAAAAGGGATAGACGGACTTCTGCAGGTATTTGTCATGAAAAACTGCACAGCTGTCACCTGGACGATGGAAACAAATTTTGCCGCAAAAGAACCTGTTATCTTATGCTGAAAAAAGCCGTCGGGGTTTCCCGACGGCTCTGTTTGTACGGTAAATAATCCGCTCTGAGCATAAGCCCCATAAACGTTCTCGTTTATGGGGCTTGTCTGTATATGAAACGCGCTCAGACTCTTTCATCGGTAACAATGTGTACTATGCCTTTATGTTCACTCATCAGATAGTCTTTCATAAAAGTCGGAAAGGCTTTGTAGCTGTCAAGCTCAGAGACAGGGATCCAGTGCATGGTCTCCCTGACTCCCATAGTGCGGCTTCGGCTGTTGAGTTTCTTTGTACCGCGGGGCTTCATCATAAAGTACATGGATACCTCATGGCATTCCTTGCCGAGCAGAGACCCCGAGCTCTCATTGAAGAAGTTCTCATGGATCACGGCCAGACACTCTGTTTCATACTCCCTGCCCGTTTCCTCAAGCACCTCTCTTTTCACTGCATTCTCCGCAGTCTCGCCGAAATGGACCGCTCCGCCTACAGAATAATAATAATCATCTATCTCATTATGTGCGAACAGTACGCATCCGTCTTCCTCGATCATCGCAGCCGCACGGTATCTGAACCACTTGCTGCCGTCGGAAAGACCGCAGTCCGAAGTACCGCTCCCTGGAAATATATCATGGGTGACATAATGCTTTATCTCTTCACTTTCCCTGAGTGAGGCATCTCTGAAAAATGAGGGAAATACAGTCAGCTTCTCATCATCCGCATTTATCCAGAAAAGCTTTTCTCCGTCAGGGCCGTCCTCCGTAAGATGCCCCGAAGGGATATCATTCAGGCGCTCGTCCTCAAAAAGGAAATATACCGATACCTCGTGATACTGAAAGCCTTCAACATTGACAAAGAAATTCTCGTGAACCGCGATCATCCTCACAGGCTCACAGTCTATCCCCGTCTCTTCCCTTACCTCACGGCGCACAGCCTGCTCAAACGATTCGCCATGCTTTACCCTGCCGCCTACCGAATAGTATACATCGTCTCGCTCGAGCGGAGAGGTAGCCATAAGTATCCTGCCGCCGTTCCTGATAAGTGCTCCCACACGCAGGTTGAACTTTCCGTCACCTGCTCTGAATGTAATATCCATACCATACCTCCTTTAAGGAAACAGATTTCCATAATATCACAATATCACGAATTTGTCAACAGATCTTTCAGAAAAACTGCTATACCATCCTCATCATTTCCGCCTATGACGATATCGGCAGCTTCTTTAACCTCATCAGGCGCATTGCCCATGGCCACTCCCGCGCCGCAGAGCCTTAGCATACCGATATCCGCAAGGTCATCACCGAACGCCATCACCTCATCGCAGGATATGTCCAGCATGCCGCAGAGCTTTTCTATCGCACTCTCTTTTGTAATGCCCCTTTTTGTCAGCTTGTACCAGTATCCGTCGGTAAAGCGTATACAGTCACATCCGGGCAGGGCATCACGCACTCTGAACGCTTTCTCTTCATCATATTCCTCAAAGCACAGCTTGAGAGAGGGCTTTCTGAAACTTTTGAGCTCATCATATATACAGTTGTCACCCCAGCTTTTCCAGACAGCGTCCTCCTCGGGTATGAAATTGTGATAATACTCTGCATCCACCGTATCAACGGTGATATTGATATTTCCGCATACGCTCCTTATACCGGCTATGACAGCCGCCGTCTCATCCGCACTGAATTCTTCCGTGATGACATTTTCACCGTATCTTATGAATGCTCCCCCGCTCGATATAACGGCATCGGGCGAAAGCCTGCCGATATACCGCATGCTGTTGGGCTCACTGCGTGATGTGCATACCCCGATAAAATATCCCTTGTTCCTGCATCCGTCCAATACCCCGAGTGTATTCTCCGTGATGGTCTTCTCCGTTGTGAGCAGTGTGCCGTCAAGATCAAACAGCAGCAGTTTTTTCCCCTTGATAATCTCATTCATATCTCTTCCTCCTTTATGTAAATTTCATCTATTATATCAAACCAAGTCGCCTGTGTCAATTGTCAGAAATGATGATTATCATAATAAAATTGATGATGTATTGGGGAAAAGTGCAGTCGTCCGAATAAAAAAATCAGCGAAGAGGGTGCTTGACAAAGGCGTAAAAACATAGTATCATAATAAAAAAACAAAAGGAGGATCTTATATGAATCCTTATCTTCCCAACTGGGAATACATTCCTGACGGAGAGCCGAGAGTATTCGGAGACAGGGTATACATCTACGGTTCGCATGACAGCGCAGGAAATGCAGCGTTCTGCGACTATGTGCTCAAATGCTGGAGCGCCCCTGTGAATGATCTCAACAACTGGGTATGCCACGGCGATATATTCCACACCGCAGACGACAGGGATCACAAGTCTGATATCGACTGGAACAACGAGAACACAAGGCTTTTCGCTCCCGATGTAGTACAGGGCAAGGACGGAAAGTACTATCTCTTTGCATATATCGTAAACGGCAGAGGCTGTGTTGCGGTGAGCGAACGTCCCGAAGGTCCCTTTAAACTCGTATCCAAGTATAAATACACCATACCCGATGATATATGCTGCAACGGATGGTTCATCGATCCGGGCGTACTCGTTGACGATGACGGCCGCACATATATATACTGCGGATTTCAGCGCTCATTCCTTGCAGAGATAAACAGCGACAATATGTATGAAGTGATAGATGGTACATGCATCGTTGACTTTATCCCGAACAAGGAGACATCCGAGGGCGGATTTGACGAAAAGGACAAGCTGTTCTTTGAGGCCTGCTCACCGAGAAAGGTAAACGGCACATACTATATGATCTATTCGCCGCAGAGAAGCCCCCGCCTTGCCTATGCCACATCGGATTCCCCCACAGGACCATTCACATACAGAGGATATATCACCGACAACGGCGTTGACGACCACGGCGGAA
>CACZPE010000045.1 GCA_902782875.1 uncultured Ruminococcus sp.
CAGACATGCAAGCGTATATGCCTCTGTACTGCCCATACCGTTCTGCATACACGCGGAAGATACCGCATCGGCAAAAAGTATAAAATGATGGATAGTATTTCTCAGCTCGTTTTTTGACAATATCCTGTCGTCGGTAAAGATGAGCTCGCCGTTTTTCAGTTGTGTACTTACAGCATCCGTGTCTCCGCCTGTTATCATGTTCATATTTTGGGTGGTTTTATCAGAGATGGTTTTGCCGTCCATCTTTATCCTGTACAGCAGTTGATTCAGTTCGCTGCGTGCTTTCATTTTGTTCACCCCGCTTTTTGGTATTATATCACTTTTCAGGTATAAATTCAAGTTTTCAGATATAAACATATGGATATATATGATATAATCCATAGCATAAACGTTCACGGCAAACGGAGGGATAAGATGAGACAGACGGATTTCACGGAGGGTTCCGTAAGAGGTACAGTGATAAGATATTTTTTCCCGCTGCTGTTTTCAAATATACTTCAGCAGTTCTATTCCTTTGCCGATATGGTGATCATAGGGAAGGGGATAGATGACAAAGCGGTAGCCTCAGTGGGGAACTTTATCACACTTTCGTTCATGATCACAGGCTTTATCATGGGCATAACGAACGGCTTTTCTGTATGCATATCCCATGAATACGGCAGAAGGGACAGTACAGGCCTCAGAAAGACCATAGCGGCATCCGTCAGGCTGTGCATTATATTTTCCGTGATACTGACGCTTGTCGGGATAATACTTCTCAGACCTGTTATACTTCTTATGAAGACCGACAGTATACTTACAGAGGGCTGCCTTGAATACGGATATATCATTTTCGGCGGCATTGCGGTGACGGTGTTCTATAATCTTGCATCGGCAGTGCTGAGAGCATCAGGCGACAGCAGGACACCGCTTCTGGCGGTCGGCACTGCATCTGCGGTGAATATACTTACAGATATACTGACGATTTATGTATTCGGTATGGGTGTCAGAGGCGCGGCGGCAGCTACTGTTCTTGCACAGCTTGCTGCGACGGGCATATGCATTAAAAGACTGGGAAGAAACAAAGAACTGAAGCTTTGCAGAAGTGATTTTAAATACGATCCCGCTGTTGATGGACTGCTTTTGAAAAACGGCATACCTATGGCGCTTATGAATTCTGTGACATCACTCGGGAATATATTTGTACAAAGCTGTGTAAACAGCTGCGGTGTTGTTTATACTGCTGCCTATGCTGCGGGAAACAAATATCTGAACATCATGATGCTTCCGGGCATTACTCTGGGATTTACTGCTTCTGCATTCACAGGACAGAATTACGGTGCGAAAAGATACAGCCGTATACGTGAAGGAGTGCGTGTGTCTGCGGTCATTGCTGCTGCTTTTGTGCTTCTGGTATCACCGTTTATATTTTTCATGCCCTCGTTGTTTTCAGAGCTTATCGTATCCGGAGAAGATGCTGTAGCTTATACATCTGTCTATCTTGTCAGACTTGCTGTGCTTGTCATACTGCTCGATCTGATATTCATTTTCCGAAGCGCCGTTCAGGGAATGGGTAAACCGCTTGTGCCCATGCTTTCGGGCATTGCGGAAATGCTTATCCGTATTGTTTTCATACTTTCCTGTCTTCCGCTGCTCGGATTTTCTGCGACTATCTATGCCGAGGGAGCAGCATGGACGGGGGCTATGCTTATGAATATGGCGGCGTATCTGTATTATATCCGGAAAGTGGATAGTACACTATAAAAAAAGATGATATCAACAGGTATCTGTATCGCACAGATGCCTGTTTTATTGTATCTCCCGCACTTTATAGCGTTATGCTGTAAGCGGGTAATGACCGCAGCCGATTTAAGATACCGGTTTGTTTATATAAGTTTTCTTTTGCTGTGTATTGCGATTTGATTTGTTTTATGCTATAATATATAAAAACTATCATCGGGGAGATATTATGGCACAGGGCTCATATAAAGAAAAAACGGATATCAGGATAAGAGAACCCAGGCAGTATAATGTAATTATGCTCAATGACGATTTTACCACTATGGATTTTGTTGTTGAGGTGCTTGTGGATATATTCCATAAGGATCAGCTCACCGCCGAATCGCTGATGCTCGGCGTACATAAAAAGGGGCGCGCTGTGATAGGAAAATACCCGTATGATATCGCAGTGAGCAAGACACAGACGGCTATGGCCAGGGCAAGGGCACAGGGCTTCCCTTTCAGGATGCTTGTCGAGGAGGAGTGAAATGGATCTTACTAAGGAAATGAAGGCGATCCTTACCGAGGCGGTAGGGTATGCCCAGAAAAACAGATATGAATACATCACTCCCGAAATGGTGCTCATGTTCATATGCGACGATCTGCGCTTCTCGACAGCATTTTACTGCTCGGGCGGAGATGTGGGCACACTGCGTGCCGATCTTGAAAAGTATGTCACGGAGTATCAGGAGAAGACTGATTCCTCTCCCGAGATATCTGCGGGCATGAATGCGGTATTCTCCTATGCGGCACGGAGCGCTTCAAACAGCAGCAGGCAGGAAGTGGATATCAGCCATGTGATACACGGTATGTGGCAGCTTGATGAGCTTTATGCGGTGTACTTCATGCAGCTGCAGGACATAGAGGAAGCAGAACTTCTGAGCAATATGTCACAGATAGAGGACGGTACTATAAACAGCCGCAGCGAAGAGACTCATGCTGAGAATGATACCGACAGCAGAGGCAGTGGTGATACGGAGTTTGCGGTATGTCTTAATGACAGGATATCAGATGCCGCGCCGCTTATCGGCAGGGAAAATGAGCTTGAGAGGACCATACAGATACTCTGCCGCATGGATAAGAACAATCCTCTGCATATAGGCGAACCCGGCGTCGGCAAGACAGCGCTTACCTACGGGCTTGTAAGAAGGATCGCCGACGGCAACGTGCCCGAGCCGCTTAAAGGCAGCCGTGTATATGCGATAGATCTGGGCTCTCTGCTTGCGGGCACACAGTACAGGGGAGATTTTGAGAAGCGCTTCAAGAAGGTACTGAGCGATATAGGCAAAGAAGAAAAGCCGATAGTATATATAGATGAGATACACAATCTCACGGGAGCGGGCGCAGTGGGAGAAAGCTCCTTCGATGCGGCGAATATGCTCAAGAGCTATCTTTCCGACGGGCATATGCGTTTTATCGGTGCTACAACCTTTGAGGAATACAAGAAGTATTTCGAGAAAGCAAAAAGCATGGTCAGACGCTTCCAGAACGTTGAGATAAAAGAGCCCTCTGCCGATGAATGCGTAAGGATACTCGAGGGCTTAAAGGAACGCTATGAGAGCTTTCACGGTGTAAGATACGCCGACGGAGTGCTCAGATATGCTGTGGATATGAGCATGAAGTATATCACCGAGCGTTTTCTCCCCGACAAGGCGATAGATATCATAGATGAAGCGGGC
>CACZPE010000046.1 GCA_902782875.1 uncultured Ruminococcus sp.
GCCGGGTGTTATCTGCCCGGCTGTTTGCTTTTATGATGCGGGGGGTTATACGCTTACGTCGGGAGCCCTGTGTATATAGCTCCCACCGATTTTTCTTGGTGCGTTGTCTGTGCGTTATCCTGCTTCTTTCCCCTCAATGACCTCCGCCATAATATTGCTCGCACGGCGCTTGCTCTCCGCGAAGTAATGTACTTGGTCAGCTTAAATTTTTATATTTTTATCAAGTAAATCAATAGCTATAATATGATTATTTCCAAAGTTAAAGAATAAGTCAATACTATATTCATACAAAGCATATTGAAAAAAGTATGATTATAAAGTTATAATATAGTAATATCATTGCAAAATAAGTAGTATCTTTTTAAGAGGTGTTTTATGACTTTACAACAGATCAACTATCTTCTTACTATAGCGGAATCACGCTCGATGAACAAGGCTGCTGAAAAATTATTTATTGCTCAGCCCACACTAACGGGAGCAGTTCGTGATGCGGAAAGTGAGCTGGGAATAAAGATATTTCATCGCACTCACAAAGGTGTTACTCCGACAATTGAGGGAGATATGTTTTTACAAAAGATAAAACGCGTCTATCAGCAATATGAAGATGTAATGGAAGAATACGGTGAGGAAACGAATATCCGCAGACGCTTCGCTGTATCTATGCAGCATTATTCTTTTGCGGTCAAGGCTTTTATAGAAATGGCAAAGCATTACGATTCAAATCAGTTTGATCTTGCACTGCGTGAAACTGCGACCGCTAACGTGATTAAAGATGTAAGTTCACTGAAAAGCGAGATAGGTATAATCTATACCTGTGAAGCTAACCAGCGTGTGATAAACAGACTTTTGCGCGAGAACGAACTTGAATTTCATTCGCTTATCGTCTGTCCCGCCTGTGTTTATCTTGCAAGATCGCATCCCCTTGCAAAAGAAAAAGAGCTTACATTTGAACAGCTTGATCCCTATCCATGTCTGTCTTTTGAGCAGGAGAACGATACCGAGATTTATTTTGCCGAGGAGATACTTATTGAACACGCTTATCGGAAGACCGTCAAGGCTACCGACCGTGCAACAATGATGAACCTGATGGAAGGGTTGAACGGCTATACGTTGTGTTCGAGCATATACTCCGAAAAGCTTTGCGGAGATCAGTTCCTTGTTATACCATTCAGAGATGATGATAATATCCAGAGCAGTATGAATATAGGATATATCGTCAAGAAAAACAACGTGCTCAGCAGTATGGGAAAGAGATTTCTTGATGAAGTAAGAAAAGAGCTTGAAATAAGAGAATAGGATAAGCCCGAAAGCAATTTATCTGCTTTCGGGCTTTGATGTTATCAGTAGTTTAACCGCCGACTGCTGCGGAATAAATTTTTTCGATGAATTGCAGTGCTCCGTTATATCCTATGTATGAACGGTTGAGAACAACTTCCTCAGTGGCTATTGTGCCTACTTCCACAAGCACGGCATTCTTTTCTTTTGCCACATCCTGTTCCCACGAAGAACCGAGAATAAGCGGTGTACTGCTGCCAAAATCATATTCGGATATCTTCTTTTCTATGAGATAACCGTCTTCGATAAACTCTACATTTCCGGGTACACCTTCTGAAAGTTCGTTATAAAGAGCAGCAACTTCGTCACGGTATTTAACGGGTGTATTGTCTGAAATTATCTGTCCGACAGGAATCAGACCTATCTGGTCTGCCAGAAATTTTGAAAAGGCGATATTATATGCTGCATCGCCGACGATAGTGAACTTTGAGGGGAAACCGAACCAGTATTCTGCGAAAAAGTCTGCAAAATGGTCAAAGAAATAATAGTATCTCTTGGCTTCCTTTTCTATGAATCCTTCAGCTTTTGTATTGTCTATGCCCGCAAATTCCACTACCTGACGCAGGAAAGCAGTTGTTGCTTCCTCGCCCACAGGGAGAACAGGTATATGCAGATACGGCTGATCATATTTTTTCTCAAGATGTTTTGCGACTTTCAGGTTCAGCCATGGAGAAAGCACAAGGTTGAATGCTGCTTTCGGGATACTCTTCCACTCTGAAACACCTGCACTTTCGCTGCCGAAGAACACGTTAACTTCAAAGCCTGCACCTTCAAGTATGCGTTTTATCTCAATGATATCTCCACGCCAGAATGTATTGAAATAAGGTGCTCCCATCCAGAGATTGATAAGCTTCTTGCGGCGGCGGACTCCCTTTGCTTCGCCTACGAACTGATCTATTATCGCAAGTACGACTTCCTCATGTCCCCACAGATTATTACCCTTGAATCCGGGTACCTCTGCATGAACTATGGGATAGCCCTGTTCGCGGTACGGTTTTATCACCGATGCCACATCATCTCCCACAAGCTGAGGAGAACAGCCTGACAGAACTACGAACAGTTCGCCTTTCATGATCTTCAGCGCTGACTTTATAACACCGTCCAGTTTCTTTGCGCCGCCGAAAACTATCTCGCTCTCACCCGAGTTAGTACCGGGGATATCACCTCCGCCTGCGCCGATCGAACCCTGAAAGCCGTTGCAGAATGACATCGTAAAATACTGCTGATCCACACATCCGGGACCGCAGTTGATTATGGGCACTGCTCCCGGGATAGCTGATACTGTATATGCTGCACC
>CACZPE010000047.1 GCA_902782875.1 uncultured Ruminococcus sp.
GGCAGAGATAGTGCCGATAGGGAAGCCGATCTCCTTTGGTTCGATGACCCAGTGATACCACTGAGGGTCATTGTAGTTATTTATCCATTTAAGTCCCAGCTCTTTCATCTGCGTCAGGGAGCGGTGATTCTTCCAGCGCAGATACTGAGTTACCTTCGGGTCGCTTGTCCACACGGAGAAGGCAGTTTCCGTATCACTTTCCTCAAAGCGTCTGAGGACAAGCCTTGGTGTTTCAAGCCTGATCGTCCCAAGATGATTCATGATCGTGTACCTCTGTCGGGTCGGTATGTCTGAGGTAGCGTGAAGTTCTCTTGCGCTTCTTCTTGGCATACATTATTTCGTCAGCCACTGTTATAAGATTGAATAGAGTTACATCGTCTGCGATATCGCTGACGATAGTTCCTATACTTGCGGTTATCCGGTAAGGCTTCTTGATAATGCTGTTTATATTTTCCAGCTGTGCCTCGAATACTGTCTCCAGAGCCTTTATGTCCTCCTCGCAGGCATTTTCGCCGATTATGATGAACTCGTCACCGCCGAAGCGTGCGCATATCCTGCCGCCCTTACAGCAGTCGGAAATTACTCCTGCAAGGCGCTGAAGTGCAAAGTCGCCCTCATTATGACCGTAGCAGTCGTTGATGATCTTCAGACCGTCCATATCGATAAATGAGATAAGGAGTTTCTGCTTGGTCTCCTTTGTATGCTTGAACATAGGATCCGCATTTCTGATAAAGCCGTTTCTGTTGTAGATATTGCAGAGCGGGTCTATTACGTACAGCTTATCAAGCTCCTTTATCATGCTCTTGAGGTGAACGAGCTTGCGTATATTCTCGATAGAGTTGCTTATGCTGAGCATGAGAGCATGGCACATAAGGCTCTTTGTGGGGAATTTGCTGTTTGTGAATATATAGTAGCCGAGACAGCGCTCGCCGAAATGCAGCGGTACAAAGAAGCTGATGCTGCCGCTTTTTTTCACGGGAGCAGGGTACATATCGGCACTGTCGAATAGCGCAACGGGGTCGTTGATATTTTTTTCAAGCACCAGTGGGGCTATCATTTTCTGAGTATAGCCGTGTACCTGATAGGCAGTGTTGTCGCTTGGATCGATATTAAGCCCGTTAGATACCACCTGATCCCAGTTCGAGCAGAGGCAAAGGCAGAACCTGTCGAATATTATCTCGTTGATTATCTTGGATACTGTGTGTATGGTGGAGTTGGCGTCCTGAGTATCCGCAAGCTCCGTAGTCATACGGTTGAGCAGGGAAACGTCCCTCTTGCAGGTGGTGAGCAGCTTGTATGCGGAAACTCTGTATTCCGAAATATCTGTCTCCGAAGCGGATACACAGCCGCAGCTCTCCGAGAAAACGGGGGAAGCATGGAGAATAGTATTTTTAGGATATTCTCTGCCGATGATAAGACCTATGAGTATCTCACACGCCTTGAAGCCTGCATCGTCAAGAGGACGTGATACAGTTGTCAGTGCAGGGAGATGGTGACGGGCGTTATAGGTGTTGTCAAATCCCGTAACGATAATATCATCGGGTATCTTATAGCCGAAGTTGCCAAGCTCCTCCACAGCAGCGAGAGCCATAGCGTCGTTTGCGCATATGATAGCCTGAGGACGCTGCAAGCCCGAGCTCATAAAGGTATCGACAGCATTTTTGCCGTCTGTACCGCGGAAATCTCCGAAATAGACGCGGTCATATTCCTCGGGTATTGAGTACTCCTTTATGGTGTCGCAGAAGGCTTTGTATCTTTCGGCAGCCTCTGGATTTGCCATAGGCCCCGATACGTAATTGATACGCTTAACGTTGTGCTTTTCGATAACGTGTCTCACGATAGCCTGCATGGCGGTATAGTTATCGATGCTGATATTGTAGAATTCTGGGTGCTCATCGCAGTCGAGGATAGTAACGGGCAGACCTGTAGCCTTGACCTTGGATATTATCTTCTCTTTATCGACAGGTGAGCTTATAGTGTTGGTCATAAGAAAAAAAAAAAAAAA
>CACZPE010000048.1 GCA_902782875.1 uncultured Ruminococcus sp.
GCGAAGTACCGAGGAAAGCAGACCGTGATCCAAACCTATCCCGAAGTAAACGCCATGCAGACCGATGATGACAAGCGGTATCCAGAACAGCATATCCTTAGCGGTGGTTTGCGACCTGCACAGACCGAGATATTCCATAAGACCGTTTTTCTTTGTGAATATAAATATAACAGTTGTGAGAACGGCTGCAAATACAGCCTCTGCAAGAAATTCAACGCCGATAGCTTCGGAAATTGCGGGTACGTTGCTCATACCGAGCACATAGATCAGGATAAGTATAACAGCAAATGCAACAGGTTTTTCATCAAAGAACTTTTTCATATTCCTTCTCCTTTTGCGATGCCGACTGCTCCCATGAACACGTTTGTCAGCAGTCGTTCGAAATAATTCTCTTCATATTCTATTGAGTTGTTCGCTATCAGTGAAGCTGCACCGTGTACGCAGATGAAGATCGAAGCAAATACATCTTCAGCCTGCTCTTTAGTGAGTCCTGCACCTTCGCACAATGCGGGTATTACGGGATTTCCGTCGGAATACATGACCTCTGAAAATCCCGCGTGAAATCTGTCAGACTCAAACAGAAACCGGAAAAGCTTCTTCTCCTCATAGGCAAAAAGTATATATCTCAGACCGATCGCCAGGAGTTGCTCATGCGAGCTGTCGGGTGACATGATAAATTTTTCGTGGAATTTTTCAGCTGCGGAGTATACATCCTCCCTGAGATCATCTACCGCTGCGTAATGATACATAACAGGCTGTGTAGAGCAGCCAAGCTCTGCTGCGACTCTGCGCACGCTGAGATTTTCCGCGCCCTCGCTGCGCACTACGCTGAAGCCAGCCTGTATGATCATATCCTTTGTGATCTTTGCCTTTGGCGGCATATCATCGCCTCCTGAAATATATCATATGTTATATAACATATGTATTATAACACGAGTTATATAAAAATGTCAAGAGAAAACTGTGATTTTGTAAAAAGTCACAGTTTCTGCACTGAGGTATGATCAGATTTCACAAATAGAGCAGTTTTAGCGAAAAACAAATCCCTTACCGTATGGTAAGGGATCATATCTGGTTGCGGAGGCTGGATTTGAACCAACGACCTTCGGGTTATGAGCCCGACGAGCTACCGAGCTGCTCCACTCCGCGATATTTAAGTGCCCGTTTCCTGAGCACTTGATTAGTATATCATATCGTCCCTGATTTGTCAAGCTAAAAAAGCACATTTGTCACAAATGTTAATATTGCATAAAACAGATAACAGGTAATATACAATATGCACAAAACCGGCTGAAAAATAGAATTTCGGGCTTTATAGCAGCAGGATACATACCGTAGGGGCGCACCTGTATGTGCGCCCGTTTCTACTGCCGACTTGACATAATCGTATTATTCTGCTATTATAGAGATATGAAAGAAGGATGCAGAATGGAAAGCTATATCTGCACTCCTGCACAGATGAGAGCAGCGGAAGCCGATGCCGCAGAAGGTATTGACGGCGGATTTCTGACTCTTATGGAGAATGCAGGCAGAGCATTTGCAGACGAGATAAGAGACCGCGCTCCTGCAGCGAAGAGTATACTTATACTCTGCGGCAAGGGAAATAACGGGGGAGACGGCTTTGTAGCAGCCAGACTTCTCAGTGAGAATATGGATGTTACGGTGGCTCTTCTTGTGAACAGTGCGCCTGTCGGTATAGCAGGCACCGAGTTTTCGCATCTGCATAACAGCAGCGTGAAAATAATCACAGGCGATGAGATAGATTACGATAAGGAATATGATGTGATAGCAGATGCGGTGTTCGGTACAGGATTTCACGGCGAACTGCCCGAAAATGTTTCGCTCATATTCTCAAGGCTTATATACAGCAAAGCACTGAAGATCTCCGCGGATGTGCCGTCGGGCGTGAATGCCGAGAACGGTATGATATCAAGATGCGTGTTCCCTGCGGATATCACGGTCACATTCGGAGCGGTAAAGCTGGGCATGACGCTTCCGCCTGCCCGTGATATGTGCGGCGAAACAGTCATAAAGGAAATAGGCGTAGAGGATGCGCTGAGAAGATCGGGATTCATTCCCGTGCTTATGGATGAACACAGAGCGCTGTCGGTACTTCCCGAAAGAAATGAGTATTCCCATAAGGGCAGCTTCGGACGGCTTTCAGTCATAGGCGGTTCTTCGTCTATGAGCGGTGCAGCTGCGCTCAATGTCAGAGCGGCGCTAAGAAGCGGCGCAGGGCTTGTTGCGCTCGCTTCGGTAAAGACCGTCTGCGACAGGACTGCTGCATCTATCCCTGAATGTACATTTGCAGAGCTGATAGCAGGGGATACGGGAAATATATCCTCCGCTTCGCTTGACCTTATAGAGAAGGAGCTCCTCCGCTCGGATACCGCAGCGGCAGGCTCAGGTCTCGGGTGTACTCCCGATACCGCGCTTATAGTAAGAGAAATAATAAGGATATGCGGCAAGAGCAATATCCCGCTCGTGCTCGATGCGGACGGCCTTAACTGTATCGCGGGAGATGCAGGCTTTATAGCAAAGCACGGCTGCCGTGCGGTGCTGACACCTCACCCGAAGGAGCTTTCAAGGCTCCTTGACGTGGACATAAAAACAGTGCTTGAAGACAGGCTCGCAGCTGCTGTGAAGCTCAGCAGACTCAGCAATTCGATAGTTGTCAGCAAGGGTTATCCCACATTCATCGTGTCGCCTGACGGCAGAGCCGCGGCAAGCTATACCGGCAATGCAGGGCTATCAAAGGGCGGCAGCGGAGATGTGCTGACAGGTATCATCTCCGGACTTATAACTTCAAACAAAGGTGACAGGCTTTTTGACTGTGCCTGCAGCGGCGTGTGGATATTCGGCGCGGCAGCGGATATCACCGCAGAGAGAATGTCTATGACAAGCATGCTGCCGTCAGACGTGACAGATGATCTGGACAAGATATTTAAAAAGGACGTGATCTGATATGTACATATTCAGCGCTGATGATAACAGCGTCAGGACGGGCGGAAGAAGCATCTTTACAGATGGTATCCGCTATCTTGACTATACCTGTTCATTTATAGAATTCGAGTTTACGGGCACTAAGGCAGAGGCTGAGCTTGTAAGTGATATGATGCCCTCCGAGGAGATATTCAGGGCATATATGGCAGTGTTTATCGACGGCAGTACAGAGCCCTCAAAGAAGATAAAGCTCGATGAGAAAAGCGCCGTTTATACCCTTTATGAATCCGATGCTCCCCGTACCGTAAAGATCAGGCTTATGAAGATCTCCGAAGCCGCATTTGCAAAGGCAGGCGTGGCAAAGATCACGATCGACGGAGAGCTTCTTCCTCCGCCGAAGGCAGAATTTAAGCGCAGGATAGAGTTCGTGGGCGATTCCATCACCTGCGGGTACGGCATCGACGGAGTATTTGAGCGCGATGCTTTCTCTACAGAGACAGAAAATCCGCTGAAGGCATATGCATACAAGATTGCAGTGAAATGCCGTGCGGAGTATCAGTATATTTCCTGGAGCCGTATAGGTGTATATTCCTCATGGGCGGAGGATACAGCTGAAAAGCCCAATGACGGCTGGCTTATAAAGGATATCTATCCCTATACCGACAGCGGTCTTGAGAATACCCTCGGCAAAGAGGGACACGAAAATCATACAAAATGGGATTTTTCAAAATACGTTCCTCAGGTGATCGTGCTTTTTGAGGGCACCAACGATCATTCTTTCACAAAGGGCATAAACGAAAGATGCTTGGCATTTGCCGAGAGCTATTCGGCTATGATAGATATGATAAGGACCAATAATCCCGGGGCGTATATACTCTGTACATACGGTATCATGGATGATCCCCTGAAGGATATCATGACAGGCGTTGTAGGAGCAAAAAGAGCACAGGGTGACGACAGGATAAGCTTCCTGCCGCTGCAGAAGCAGGATGAGGCAAACGACGGCGTGGCCGTTGACTGGCATCCGTCTGCGGCATCCCATGAAAAGATGTCTGAGATACTCAGTGCAGAGATAAACAGGATATTTGAAGGAATGGGACTGTAATGCCGAGACTTTATCCGCTTTTTTCATCGAGCAAGGGCAACTGCACTTTCATAGGCACACAGTATGACGGTATACTTATAGACTGCGGCGCTTCCTGCAGAAGGATAAAACAGGCGCTCGATTCAAACGGTATACCTGTTTCTGCGATAAGGGGGATATTCATAACACATGAACATTCCGACCATATAAAAGGGCTGGGCATGTTCACAAAAAAACACAATATCCCCGTATATTCTCAGCCCGAAACTCTCGACCTGCTTTATGACAAGGGCTGTATCCTGTCAAGGGCAGTTGAGATAAATGACGGAGCCGAGCTGGGGAATATGATCATAGAGCCGTTTGACACCATGCATGACGCGGTTTCTCCATGCGGCTACAGGATCACCGCAGGCGGCAGTGTATGTGCTGTATGTACCGATCTCGGCATCGTTACAGATGATGTGAGAAAAGGCGTTTCAGGCGCATCCGCCGTGCTTCTCGAATCAAATTACGATGAGGATATGCTCAATAACGGCCCGTATCCGTATGAGCTCAGACAGAGGATATCATGTGATATAGGGCATCTGTCAAACAGACAGAGCGGTGAATTCGCCGCCGCCCTGGTCAGTTCCGGAACTCAGAGCATAGT
Source organism: uncultured Ruminococcus sp. (assembly GCA_902782875.1). The sequence goes on from CACZPE010000048.1 coordinate 4,677, forward strand.
GCTCGGCCATCTTTCGGAAAACAACAATACGCCCGAAACTGCCCGACTGACGGTAGAAGGGATCCTTGCGCGGGAGGGATATACCCACGGCAGGGATTATGTGCTCTCTGTCGCTGCACCCGACGGATGCAGATATGTGTCTTTCTGAGATACGGAGATATAAATGATAAAGACTATTGCAAGAATACATAATGATTTCGGGGAAAAATTCGGTATCCCGAGACAGAGCGGCCTTACGGACAATATCTCCCTGATCGTATTCGAGAAGGAATACCGCGATCCCGAAGCGCTGAGGGGCATAGAGGAATACTCCCATCTATGGCTGCTGTGGCTCTTTTCCGAAAACACCCGTGATGAATGGAGACCAACGGTAAGGCCCCCGAGACTCGGCGGCAACAAACGTGTTGGAGTATTCGCAACGCGTTCTCCGTTCAGACCGAATAATATCGGGCTTTCGTCCGTAAAGCTGGTGGAAGTCAGATATGACGAAAGATACGGTACAGTCCTTGCCGTGAGCGGAGCAGATCTTATGAACGGCACTCCTATAATCGATATAAAGCCGTATCTTCCGTATACCGATTCTCACCCCGATGCACAGGGAGGCTTTTCAGACCCGGTAAAGAAAAAGCTTGAGGTCGTCCTTCCGGAGGATATACCCTTCACCCAAAAGCAGCAGGATGACCTTGCAGATATACTTTCACAGGATCCAAGACCCCAGTATCAGACAGATGAAGCGAGAGAATACACTTTTACATTTGCAGGACATGAAGTGACGTTTTCTGTTGATGACGGCATACTTACGGTGACAGAAGTGATCTGATCATTTATCCGGAAAGAAGGGTGTTTATGAAAAAGATGAACAGAAAAATGAAATTGATCTCAGGCAGAATGAATCTGCTTATGGGCCTTACCATGAGCTTTGTACTGTCGCTCACAGGTACGCTGCTTTCGGGTCATTTCTCGCTGATAAGCTATCTGATAAGCTTTGCCATCAGCTTTGTGATATCTGTTATCATAGGCACGCTGTTCCCTGTGAAGCCGATATCCAACAATATCTGCGAAAAGGCAAAAGCGCCTTTCGGCACATTCAAGGCAAGGATCATCACTGCACTTGTGTCCGATATCATCTATTCACCCGTAATGACTGTCATTATGTGCTTTACGATGGTTACGCTGGCGGGAATGATGATAGACAAAGAGGCGGAGCAACTTGATGTTCAGATAAACGAACTGGGTTCCAGACTGTCTGCCCTGCAGAATTCCGTCAATACAAAGCAGAACAGATATGATGATTATATATCCAAGATAAACTCCAAGCAGGAGGAATATGAAAAAGCCCAGAAGGAGCTTGATGCGCTCATTGCCGACAACGACAGGATGACAGATGAGTATAAAGAGCTTTCCTCACGGATAGAGGAGCTTGAAAAAGACATAGAGAGTGCAAATGCGGCGACCAGAACTTCTCTTGAGGAAGAAAAACAGGAGCTTCTGACAAAAGCCGAAGAGCTTGAAGCAAAGCTGGAGGATATGAAAAGGGATATCATCCAGATGAAGATAAGCGTTAATGCTCTCAGCAGCGGTATTGAGCAGATGAATATCAATATGAAGCAGTCTTCTTCCAATAAGGACCAGGAAGAGATCGCAGCACTACAGGGCCAGATCAATGAGCTCAACGGTAAAAAGAACGGTATGCTATCAGGCAAGCCTTCATTCCTTCAGTCACTGCCTCTTTCTCTTATAGTATGCTTTGCTGTGGGATTTGTACTTATCATGATAGTAGAACCGCTGTATCTGGGCGGCCTTATGAAATACTACAACATCGATCCTATGGATCCCGACGGAGAAGAGAAGTTTGTACGCAAATAGTATTGATGCCTGACGTATGTCAGGCATCTTCACTAATACATAAAGACATATCCTTTTTGACAATAGGGGAAAGGAACAGGATTATGAATGCATATGTGGCGTTTTCGCTTTTTGCCTTTATGATAATCGTATACTGGGTGATCTCAGAGCTGTTCACCATACTTTTCAGGCTTAC
>CACZPE010000049.1 GCA_902782875.1 uncultured Ruminococcus sp.
AGGCGCTCTTGATTCAAAGTCGGCAAAGATGCTGCTCGAGCGATTCAGATATCTCAACACCGAATGCGGAGCCACCATAATCATGGTGACCCATGACAGCTTCACCGCAAGCTATGCGGGCCGCGTGGTATTCATCAAGGACGGCAGGATCTTCAGCGAGATAAACCGCGGTACTGACAGCCGCAGACAGTTCTTTGACAAGATAATCGATGTTGTCACACTTCTGGGAGGTGACGTGAGCGATGCTCTTTAAACTCTCTCTCAGAAATATCCGCAAAAGCCTGCGTGATTATGCGATATATTTCTTCACCCTCTTCATCGGCGTATCGGTATTCTATGTATTCAATGCCATCAGCGGCCAGGCCGCAGCACTCAGGATATCACAGAGCGCAGACTTCATCATAGAGCTGCTCGATATCGCGATATCCGCAACGAGTGTTGCCGTAGCCGGCGTACTGGGCCTCCTGATAGTATATGCGAGCCGCTTTCTTATGAAGCGCCGCAGCAAGGAATTTGCTCTGTATATGATGCTCGGAATGAGCAAATGGGATATATCCGCGATCATCCTTGCGGAGACGGTGATAATCGGCATAGGCTCGCTGATACTCGGCCTGCTCACAGGCATAGGCCTTTCGCAGCTGATGAGCGCAGTTGTCGCTAACCTCTTTGAAGCGGATATGACCTCGTACAAATTCAGTATATCCTCTGATGCAGTGCTCAAAACGATAGTATACTTTGCGGTGATGTATCTTGTGGTCATGGTATTCAACACCTTTGTCATCACAAAGATGAAGCTCATTGACCTTATTCAGTCCGGCAGAAAGTCAGAACAGGTCAAGGCGAAGAACCCGGTAGTATGCATAGTAATGTTCCTCATTGCTGTGGCTATGCTCGCATTTGCATACTATAAGGTCGGCTGGGACGCTAGAAATCTCAACAAGTATCTGATGATAGCCTGTATCGTAATGGGCATAATCGGTACATTTCTCATATTCTGGTCGGTATCGGGCATGATGCTTCGTTCGGTAATGTCGGTAAAGAGCTTTTATCACAACAAGCTCAACTGCTTTACATTCCGTCAGATTAGCAGCAAGATAAACACGACCGTATTCTCCATGACAGTGATCTGCCTTATGCTCTTTGTGACTATATGCACACTGACAAGCGCATTCTCCATAAGAAACTCCATGAATTCAAACATACTCTCGCTCTGCCCCGTTGATTTTGAAGGTGTCATGTTCTATAAAGATGATCAGGAATTCAGCGGCGGCGTAAAGGAGATTTGCGAAAAGAGCGGTTACGACTTGTCGGAAGATCTTTCCGACTATGTCGAATACACGATATATGCATCCCCTGACCTCACCTATTCCGATTCCCTGGGCAGCATATTTGAAGAGGCATCAACAGAGTATATTTTCATCGGGTCCGATATAAAGGAAGATATCATGAAGCTCAGCGACTACAATGCGCTGATGCGTCTTTACGGCAGAGATCCTATCTCTCTTGCAGATGATGAATATGCAGTGGTCTGCAACTTGCCCGATATAAAAGATTTCCGCAACAGGGCTCTTGCCGAAAACAAGGAGATAAATATATTCGGGCACACTCTGAAATCGGGATATGATGCTTGTATTGACGGTTCAACGGATATATCCACCGATATGTCAAATGCCGGCATATATATCGTCCCCGACGCTGTCCCTGACGAAGGATCCGCAGTTTCATACTACCTGACCGGCAACTACCGTTCAGAGAACAAGTCCGAAGCAGAGGACCAGGTAACGGAAAGATTTTCTACGGCCGCAGAAACCGCAAAAGATAAATACGGCATAGAAGAAATGATCGCAGTAACAAGGATCATGCTGAAGTCAACATCTGTCGGCATGGGCGCTGTAGCTGCCTTTCTCGGACTTTATATCGGTCTTGTATTCATCATAGCCTGCGGTGCGATACTTGCACTCAAGGAGCTTTCGGACGCGACCGACAGCATCAGCAGATACGAAATGCTCAGAAAGATCGGCACCGAAGAAAAGGATATCTCCGCATCGCTTTTCGCACAGACAGGCATATTCTTCCTGCTCCCGCTGCTGCTTGCGATAATCCATTCGGTTTTCGGAATGAAATTCTCGATATATGTGATGCAGGCTTTCGGCACCGAAAGGGTGTGGGAATCCGTGATAGCAACCTCGGTCATACTCCTGCTTATCTACGGCGGATATTTCCTTGTGACACATATATGCGGAAGATCCGTAATAAAGGACAGAAGATAACCATCCCCCCTTATACAGAATGCCCCCGGACGATCCGGGGGCATTCTCTTTGGTTTTATATCTTTAGTATACTATATAGTAAAGCTTTCCGTCTTAAGGTCACAGTAGTATCGTCCGCTTTCTGCGGTGAATTTCAGAACGCAGTAATCGGGATCGGTAACGCCGCCCTTATAGAACATAGTGTCTCCCCTGCGCCAGATCATATCCTTTGTCTTCTGATCGGTCAGTACTTCCATTCTGCCCTTGAGCATAACGCCCGTATATTTTATCAGGCCCTTATGGCAAAAGTATATACAGGCTTTCGGGTTGTTCAGATACTGCTTTACCCTCATTGACGAAGTATTGGTCGAAAAATAGAAATCACGCAGGCCATCGATCTTTCTCGGCTTGAGCATCGCCTTCACATTCGGTAACCCCTCTTCATCCACCGAGCATATAAACGCTATCTTCTGTTTTGCTATAAACTCCGAAATAATATTTGTGTCCATAATATCCCCCGTTTGATATACTGTCCTTATTTTATCCTGTCGTCGTATACAGCACGTTCTCCGCCTATGAATTTCGGCCTTGTCCTTGCGGCGGTTATGTGGGCACTTCCTATGCAGCTGTGCTCAAGGCGCACTGGCACAGCGACCTTTTTCAGATGCATGCCTATCAAAGTATCGCCTATATCAAGTCCTGCATCAGCGCTTATCTCCTCCGTCACAACGGGATCCCTGAAGCTGCGGTACGCTGTCGTTGCAAAGGATCCCCCCGCCTTGGGCTGAGGCACCACATTCACGATCTCCCTGCAGGGCACAGCGTCCCTTTCTATGACTATCGCACGGTTCAGATGCTCGCAGCACTGAGCTGCAAGGTATATCCCACGCTCGTTCAGAGCGGTGTATATCCCCTCAAAGACTGCCTTTGCCATATCCACATTTGAATTGCTTCCGATACGGTCACCGCATATCTCCGATGATGAGCAGCCTATCACCATGATCTGTCCCTTTTTCAGCCCTGCTTTTTCGCAAAGCTCGCATACCGTTTCGTATGCCTGCTGTTTTTCGTTATCAAACATAGTTATCCTCCTTACTGTTATACATATCTGTTTTCGTGAAATATAATTCTATGTCCAGACATCAGCCGTCCGCGAAGGGCTCGGCTTCAACGCCTAAAAATCCGCCGAATCTGCGCAGCGCTTCATCTGCGGCAGCCCTCATCTCGTCGGATACATTTACATCGGGCTCCCACCACCAGTTCTTTATCCGCAAGGGCCTGTCGCCCCTGTTTCTCTCGGGCTCAAATCTTGCTATGAACCTGTTTTTGTAAAGCACAGGCAGCACATAATAGCCGTATTGTCTTTTTGCCGCGGGAGTATACACCTCCCAGCGGTATCTGAAACCGAATATCTCCTCTGTCATCTCTCTGTCCCAGAGTATATTGTCAAGAGGAGCGATAAAACGGACTGTATTGTTGTCCACAGGCTTACCGAGAAGATATGTATCCTCACTGCGCATATAGAAGATCTCATCCGAACCCTCTATACTTATCTCCGTCAGCTCTCCCTCATCAGTCAGCTCGCGCAGTATCCGGGTTCTCATATTCCTGTCCTGCAGGAAATTGCCTGTCCATGCGCCTGTATTCCTGTTCCACACAAGCCCGATACTGCCGATCCTGCGTTTCACATACCACCTGAGAAACTCATGCTCCGTACCGAACGGGTCTTCCCCGAGAAGCTCTCTGTCAAACAGATTTTCGACGAGGTCATATATTTTCTGCGTCTTTTTCTTTTCGTAGATGCCGAGCTGTCCGCTGTTGTAGAGATAATCAAGTGCGGCGCTTGACAGCTTTTTATGTCCCCATCTGCCGGGCTCCGCCCTGCCGCCTGTATCTATGGAGCTTGCCGACTGAGGGCCGTTTGCTCTGATATACTCCTTTACATCATCCAGCATATCAAGCGCTTCAAGAGAACCTCTGTATGACAATGTCCTTATCAGCACTTCGGATGCAGCCTTTCGGACCCGAGTCATTTTCGGATAGTCCTCCGTTAGTATTACCGACATCACCTTATCCACTCCGTCGGCAAGATATCTCTCCTTATACAGGAGATCTTCAAGGATATCCTTCCTGTAGTCTTTCACCCGCGCCTGCAGCACAAGGTCGGCGTTTCTGCCTGCAACGTCAAGCGGATCGTACTGTATGCAGCGCACCCTCTGCATATAGCTTCTTACCCCGTCATGGCCCTCAAGCTTTCTGAGGCCGCCAAGATCCTGATAATTCACAAGAAAATCCCCTGCGGTTTCCTTTGATATGGTCTGCATACAACACCTCCCGTTATGAAATGATATTCTCATTCTATTATAACACATAACACAAAAAAATACAACCAGCGGGCAAAGCCCGCTGTTGCTTCGCTGATTTACTCCTCGGGGCCCCATTCATTTCCTAAAACACATTAAGCTGATTTTATCTCGCATTTGTCAATCGAGATGTCAAAAACGCCTGCAAAGTTAGCCTTCCTGACAGAAAATTCTATATCGAAAGCCATGGGCAGACCGTTGAGGTGTACTTCAAGATATCCGTAGTCGTGTACGATGATCTGTTGTATTATAGAGCGATAAAGCTCTTTGTCTCACGTTTTATATTCCGGAAGGCTTCTGATCTGTTCTATCGTCTTTCTTATCTCGTCAAGCTGTGCGTTCTGCTGTGCAGTAATGTTCTGTTTTTGTGCGATCTCTTCTATAAGACTGAGACTTATTCGGACGCTTGATGATATGTCCTGCAAGGACAGAATCCTTGTACTTGCCGACAAGATAATAGATGGTGGTTTTTAGCACATCATAGAGCTGGCAGAAGTTTGCTGCCGATATCTGATTTGAAAAGCGTTCTATGACCATTCGTCCTGTTAATATTATACCGTTCGAAGACTTATACCAGAAACAGCGGTGCTTTTAGGACAGAATAATACTGTTCCTAAAAGCACCGTTTCATAATTGCAGAATATCGCCTCAGTTTCATACCGCGATACCGTTTCATTAATTATCTCCACGGCAAATCTGCCGCGGAGGTGGTTTTTATATATCCGAATCATTCCTGAATTCGGACGGTGGTACACCATAGGTGGATTTGAATATCCTGCCCATATACTTATAATCATCATATCCGAGTATCTCTGCGATCTCAGACAGCTGTTTGCTGCTGGATATTACCATTTTGCGAAGCTTCTGCATTTTCATGCCCGATACATATTCCGTCAACGACATCCCTGTATTCTGTCTGAACATATGACTGAGATGCGCTTTGTTGACAAAACAGCTTTCTGAAACGCTTGCAAGCGTCAGCTTCCTGAATCTGTTTTCGAGTATATGATCTATGGCTGCTTTGGTGATACCGTAAAGGCCCGGGGGATAAAACTTGTTTATGGTATCAGATATTTCCGAAAAGAAACTGTACAGTATATCCCTTGTGTCGCGGTCATCTGCGGAAGTGATGTTCTGCAGCACTGCATCAGGCTCGGGTATCAGGTCTGCTATCCATTCGTGAGTGGTACATACATCATTGTATATCCTTTCAGCTGCATGGATTATTCGGTGAGCATTTGAATAGCTGCTGTTTTTGTGGCGGATGCATGAGATGATGAGCGCATCTGTTCTGCTGCCGATGTCTGTTCCTCCGCGAAGCAGATGATCGGATATCTCCGAGCAGAGATGATCTGTTTCTGAGCTCCGCTTGTTTTTCAGGCATTTCTCAAGACGCTTTGCTGCCCTGTGGAGAACATCATACATATCGTCATTGCTCACAGGCTTCACCAGATAATCGAAGGAACCCAGCACAAGCGCTTTTTTGACCGTATCATAGTCTATCCTTTCGCCCGTCAGGATAACACATATATGGTAAAGATCCTTTTCATTGATGATCCTCAGGATATCAAACCCGTCAGGTCTTTCCATATCTGTATCCATTATAAGGATATGTATATCAGGTGTGCTGATGAGCTGCAGGACTTCATCCCCGTCTGTTGATCTGTATGCAACATTGAATGTGTCACTGCATTCCTTCCACACATCGAGCTCTGAGATATCCTTGATGTATGCTTCCGAGCCGCTGGCAATAATAATGTTATACATATGATCAACTTCTTTCCTGCCGGTCTGCGTACTGTCAAAATGACAGTACGCATGACAAAAATGCAAGACATATTTTATTAACTTGCATTTATTTCTACGCTCATAATATAATATTTTAACATATCAGTCAAGACTAAAATTGTTAAAATATTTATATATAGGCGTTTTTGTAGGTTTAGCAAAACTTATGAAGTTTGGGATACTGTTTTTTATCAATACGTGATAAAGGCAAAAATGCAAGCTAAATATTTTTATCTTGCATCTAAAAATAGTGAGTGTACAGTCTACGGCATTTCAACTACAATATAGACATCGGCAGACGGAAAGCTGCCGGAAGAAAATGTTTTCCTTCCTTATACAGCACAAAGGAGTGCGCCGATACTGATATTATCAGTATCCCGCACTGTTTTGCTGCAACAGGTATAAGATATGGGGAGAACAAAAACAGATGCATTGTTATGAAAGAGCAGGCTTCCTGATATGCAGGATCGAAAAAACACATTTCATATCAATGTAAAAAGAGGAGATAGGTTTTATGAAAAAGTTCAGACATTTGGCACTGCTTTCGGCTATGGCTATGATGGCATCGCTTTCGGGCTGTGCAAGCACAGGTACAGGCTCTTCGTCGGGTTCGGCATCAGCTGCTCAGACATCTTCGGGCTCCGCTCCTGCGGCAGAGGATACAATAAAGGTCGGTATACTCCATTCTCAGAGCGGAACCATGGCTATGGCTGAAAAGCCTATGATACAGGCGGTTGAAATGGCTATAGACGAGATAAACGCAAGCGGCGGAGTTCTCGGCAAGCAGATAACATACGTAAGTGAAGACGGTGCTTCTGATGCAGCGATATTTGCCGAGAAGGCAACAAAGCTGCTGACAAAGGATAATGTTGCAACCATATTCGGCTGCTGGACATCAGCATCAAGAAAGGCTGTTCTTCCTGTAGTAGAGGGCAATAACGGACTCCTCTGGTATCCTGTTCAGTATGAGGGCCTCGAATCCTCACACAATATCATGTATACCGCTCCGTGTCCCAATCAGCAGGCGATCCCCGCACTTGACTACATCATGGAGAATATCAAGCCCAAGAGCGGCGATACAGTAAAGGTATTCCTTTTCGGTTCCGACTATGTTTATCCGAGAACCACCAACACCATAATAAAGGCTATGCAGCCCGATTACGGCTTTGAGATCGTGGGCGAGGAATACATCCCCCTCGGATACACAGACTGCTCTACGGTCATCACCAAGATACAGCAGTCCGGCGCTGATGTTATAGTAAACACCATCAACGGCGATTCAAACGTATCCTTCTTCAAGCAGTACCGTGATGCAGGTCTCAAGCCCGAAGACATCCAGGTCATGTCATTCTCGGCATACGAGGAAGATATAAGAGGTATGGGCCCCGAATATTCCGAAGGCACACTGTTTGCATGGAACTATTTCCAGTCCATAGATACTCCCGAGTCCAAGGAATTCACTGATAAGTTCCATAATCTCTACGGCGCTGACAAGGTAACAGGCGACCCTGTTGTAAACGCATACGAAGGCGTATATCTCTGGAAAAAGGCTGTTGAAGCAGCAAACTCCTTTGATGTAGAGGAAGTTATAAAGGTATGTGAATCCGGAACTGTTGAAGTTGATACTCCCGAAGGCAAGATCACCATTGCCGAAGGCGATACACATCACTGCCTGCAGAAGGTATTCGTGGGCGTAGCTGACAAGGACGGTCAGATACAGTCTCTCTGGGAGACTGAGGACAGGGTATCTCCCGACCCCTGGCTCAAGTCCTACTCATGGGCTGAATCCGCAGGACTCGGCAGCTGAGTTTTAGGTTCAATGATATCGGTGCATGTACATTCCCGCTCGGGCGGGAATGTACATCATATCCGGAAGGATGATTTATATGGATCTGTTTTTGATGCAGCTTTTTAATGGTCTGAGCGTAAGCTCGATCCTTCTGCTTGCAGCACTCGGACTTGCCATAACCTTCGGCCTTATGGGCATAATAAACATGGCTCACGGCGAGTTCATAATGATAGGGGCATATACGGCCTATGTAGTACAGAATATATGGCAGTCCGTATTTCCCGAAAATATGTTTGATGCATATTTCTTTGCAGCAATGATAGCAGCGTTCTTAGTTACCGCAGGTGTCGGCCTGATACTCGAAAGACTTATCATACGCCATCTGTACGGACGCGCGATCGACAGTCTGCTCGTAACATGGGGCATAAGCCTTGCGCTGCAGCAGACGGTGCGCTCGATATTCGGGCCTACCAACGTCAGTGTTTCCGCTCCTGCATTCCTTGACCATAACATACAGGTCACGGGTATGTTTGCGATGTCGGGAAAGAGACTTTTCATACTTGCAATGGCAGCGGTAAGCTGCATACTCATTGCCCTGTTCATGTACAGAACTAAGCAGGGACGAAACATCAGAGCGGCTATGCAGAACCGCGAAATGGCTGCAAGCCTCGGTGTCAACACCGCAAAATGTGATATGCTCACTTTTGCCATCGGCTCGGGCTTTGCGGGTATCGCGGGCTGTGCGATCACATTTCTCGGTCCTATCGGTCCTACCATCGGTCAGTCGTATATCGTCGATGCGTTCATGACGGTCGTTGTCGGCGGCGTAGGCAGGATAATCGGCTCAATAACCGGTGCTGCGATAATAGGTGTGGGCGGTCCTACATTTGAATTCTTCACCTCCGCATCACTCGGCAAGGTAATGATATTTATCGTGGTTATCATAATACTTCAGTTCAGACCCAAGGGAATATTCTCTATCCGCAGCAGGGCTCTGGATGACTGATCAGGAGGACGATGTATGGATATAAAAAATCTGACTATAAAAGGGCATCGTCTTTCGGGCAGGAATATTCTTGCTTCGCTCATATTCATATTTCTTGCAACGGCACCTATATATATGTCATCATTCCGTGTGAATATGCTCGGTAAATACATGTGCTTTGCGCTTATTGCCCTGGGAATAGATATGATATGGGGCTATACAGGCATACTCAGTCTCGGACACGGTGTTTATTTCGGCCTCGGTGCATACTGTATGGCGATGCATCTCAAGCTCGAAGCCTCAGGTGACGGTCTTCCCGATTTCATGGCATGGAGTGCGGTGGAAAAGCTGCCTGCATTCTGGGCACCCTTCCACAGCAGCGTATTCACCATATGCGCAGTAGTACTTATACCCGTGATATTTGCCGCGGTGATAGGCTCACTGACATTCCTAAACAGGATCAGAGGTGTTTTCTTCTGCATACTGTCACAGGCACTTGCATATGCCCTTGCCACATTTATGATAGGCAGACAGGAATACTTCGGCGGTTCCAACGGACTTACCAGCTTTACAACAATATTCGGTTTCTCCGTGAACAGCCCTGTTACAAAAATGGTACTGTTCTATATTACTCTCGCACTGCTTATCGGCGCATTCGTGCTCTGCACAAAGATAATCAACAGCCGTGTGGGCCGCGTGCTTGTAGCCGTAAGAGATGCGGAGAACAGACTTCGCTTTACAGGATATTCACCCGCTGTGTATAAGGTTTTTGTATACTGCCTGTCAGCAGCGCTTGCAGGTATCGCAGGAGCGTTATACGTACCGCAGGTGGGCATCATTTCCCCGACGGATATAAACATAGCACCCTCTACCGAAATGGTGATCTGGGTAGCGGTCGGCGGAAAGGCAACACTTGTCGGCTCTATACTCGGTGCACTTGTAGTGAACTTTGCAAAGAGCCTTGTTTCCGAGCAGTTCCCCGCCGTATGGCAGTTCTTTATAGGTGCTCTGTTCATAGCGGTAATACTCTTCTTCCCCGGCGGTCTTATCTCTGTAAAGGATCTTCCTGCAAAGATCATGAAAATAGCAGGCAGAAAGAACGATGAAAAGGCTCAGGAGCCCGAAAAGAAAAGTACAGAAGTAAAGCGTCCTGCTGTCAGCAAAGGAGGGGTACATAATGGCTGAGCCGGTACCTGTTCTTGAGATCAGGGATGCAAGTATAACATTCGGTAATTTCAAGGCAGTAAAACATGTATCCACAAAGGTATACGAAAATGAGATACGCTTCCTTATAGGCCCGAACGGTGCGGGAAAGACCACGCTGCTCGATGCCATATGCGGCAAGAACAGACTTTCGGGCGGCAGCATCATATACCGCAGCGAGGGCGAGGAATACGATCTTCAGAAGATAAAGGAAAACAAGATAGTAAATATCGGTGTCGGCAGAAAATTCCAGGCGCCGAGTGTATTCACGGGTCTTACGATTTTTGAGAATATGGAGCTTGCGGTAGTGCGTGACCGAAGCGTTTTCGCATCACTGAAAAGCGAACTGAAAAAGCGTGAGATCGAGGATATAAAGCATCAGCTGCAGTTTGTAGGACTTTACGAGCTGCGCAACGAATATCCGACAGTGCTTTCGCACGGTCAGAAGCAGTGGCTCGAAATAGCAATGCTGTGTGTATCAAAGCCGAAGCTGATGCTCCTTGATGAACCTGTTGCGGGTATGGGCAGACGTGAGACACAGCGTACAGCAGAGCTTCTGAAGATCATACAGAACAACTGCACCATCGTTGTTGTGGAGCATGATATGCAGTTTGTAAAAGAGGTCGCAACTCTTGTGACCGTGCTTCATGACGGTGAACTTCTGTGCGAGGGCACTATGGACGAGGTGTCAGGCAATCAGCAGGTCATAGATGTATATCTCGGAAGGGGCGGTGAATGAGATGCTTGAACTTGAACAGGTGACTGCGGCATACAGCGGCAGCAAGGTGCTGTTCGGCATTGATATAACCGCGAAAAAGGGCGAGATAACATGTCTTGTCGGCAGAAACGGTGTAGGCAAATCCACCACCATGAAAGCGATCATGGGTCTTGTGAATACGCCATCAGGGGATATAAAGCTTGACGGTAAAAGTATTTTCGGGCTCCCTACATATTCACGGGCAAAGGCGGGCATCGGATACGTCCCCCAGGGGCGTGAGATATTTCCCCAGCTTACCGTTAAGGAGAATATCCTGCTCGGTATGGAGGCAAATCCATCCGTAAAGGAAATACCGGAGGATATATTTGAAACATTCCCTATTCTCAAGGAATTTCTTGAAAGACGCGGCGGAGATCTCTCAGGCGGTCAGCAGCAGCAGCTTGCGATTGCAAGGGCTGTAGTGTCAAAACCCAAGGTACTTATCCTTGATGAGCCGACAGAGGGCATACAGCCGTCTGTCATACAGGAGATAGGCCGTGTAATTACCAGGCTCAAAAACGATATGGCGATACTAATGGTGGAGCAGTATCTGGAATTTGTGCTTGAAGTCTCCGACAGATGCTATGTTATGGAAAAAGGGCGCATATCAATGAGCGGCAAGACCGACGAGCTCGATAAGGACAGACTGCAGCAGCTTTTGTCCATGTAACGGAGGTATGATATATGAAAATGGTCAGAGCCATAATACGTCCCGAAAAGGTCAAGGAGGTAACGGATGCACTTGAAGAAAAGGGATTTGTATCCGTAACCGAAATGGACGTATATGGACGAGGCAAACAGAACGGCATAACGATAGGCAGTGTCAGATATGACGAGCTGCCCAAGACGATGCTCTTTATGGTCATAGAGGATGAAGACTGCGATACAGTATGTCAGACGATCCTTGCAGCAGCAAGGACAAATGACGGTACCATCGGTGACGGACGTATATTTGTACTGCCCGTTGAGCAGTCCTACACGATAAGCAGCGGCAAGCAGGGCGTATAAGGAGACAGGGTATGAAGGAAATAACGGCTCTAATCCGTCCGTCAAAGGTGCAGGACACGAAGAATGCCCTTGCGGCGATAGGTGTGCCTGCATTCACGGGGCGCAAGGTGTTCGGACGCGGCAAAAAGAATGCCAGTATGTATGAGGGCAAAGAGGTCATTGCCAGGTCGAACATCGTCCCTAACCGCATGTTCATTATAGCGGTCGATGACAAGGATGTGCAGAAGGTGATAGACACTATCATCCTTGTGAATCAGACAGGTCACAGAGGTGACGGAAGGATATTCGTGGTGCCGGTCTGCGAAACATACCGCATAAGTACCGGCGAAAAACTGTAGGTATAAAGAGATATCTTTATATAAAAGCCGTCGTTATCTGATGATACAGATACGTCAGGCCAAAATCTTAGGAGGAATAATTATGGGAAGCATAGGTAGTATGAACAAGCCGAGCAACGGTCTTCTGGTGGCAGCTGTACAGTTCCCCGCACCGATCGTTAATTCAAGAGCGGATATCGACAAGCAGATCGAGGAGATAGTAAGAACGCTCCATGCCACAAAGGCAGGTTACCCGGGCTGCGAACTTATTGTATTCCCCGAATACAGCACCCAGGGACTTAACACCACCAAGTGGCTCACAGACGAGTTCCTGTGCGATATCCCCGGCAAGGAAACGGAGATATTCGGCAAGGCGTGCAAGGAAGCGGGCGTTTACGGTGTATTCTCCATAATGGAGAGAAATCCCGATCCCACAAAGAATCCCTACAATTCTGCGATCATAATCAATCCCGAGGGTGAGATAGTTCTTCATTACAGAAAGCTGTTCCCGTGGAATCCTATCGAGCCCTGGTATCCCGGTGACAAGGGCATGCCCGTCTGCGAGGGCCCCGGCGGTTCAAAGCTTGCAGTATGTATCTGCCATGACGGTATGATACCCGAGCTTGCGCGTGAGGCTGCATACAAGGGCTGCAACGTATATATCAGAATATCCGGTTACAGCACACAGGTAAACGAGCAGTGGATACTCACCAACCGCTCAAATGCATGGCATAATCTGATGTACACCGTAGCTGTGAATCTTGCAGGCTATGACGGAGTATTCTACTATTTCGGCGAGGGTCAGGTCACAAACTACGACGGCACCGTACTTGTACAGGGTCAGAGAAATCCGTATGAGATCGTTACAGCGGAGATATTCCCCGAGAAGGCAGATGCTGCGCGTAAGGAATGGGGCCTTGAAAACAACATCTATAACCTCGGTCACCGCGGCTATGTTGCTTATCCCGGCGGCCAGCCCGATACGATGCTGACCTATGTGAAGGATCTTGCAGAAGGCAAGTATCATCTGCCCTGGGAGGATGATATGCAGATCAAGGACGGCACTATCTACGGCTATCCCACAACAGGCGGACGCTTCGGCACAGAGCCGTATGATGATCCTCACAATATCCACAGCTATAAGGGCTGATAAGAGAGATATTACCTTACTCCTTTTTTGTCATAATCCTCAAGGGCTGCCGTAACGGCAGCCCTTGAGGAGATTAGGAATGAAGATATGGAAGAAAAAATACTGGCTTCGATAGGAAGCAAAACAATAACCGAAAGCGACCTTGACCGCATCATATCGCGCTATCCGACAGAGCGTCGGATATACTTTGAAACAGAGCGCGGCCGCAGGGAACTGCTTGAGCAGAAGGTCGCGTTTACAGTCTTTTCGCAGTATGCCCGCGAAAAAAAGAAAGACGAATCAGAGGAATATATCAACAGGATAACGGACATCTCAGAGCAGATACTCACACAGATGATCATGGCTGAGGTGTTTTCGGATATCAGCGTGACCGATGAGCAGGCAAGAGAATTCTATGATAATAATCCCGATAAATTCCTGCTTGAAGAGACCATCCGCGCAAGTCATATCCTTACAGAAGATGAGGATACCGCATCGGATATAGAGCAGATGCTAAGAAAAGGCGAGATCACTTTTGAGGATGCTGCAGGGAAATACTCGGTATGTCCGTCAAAGGATAAGGGCGGAGATCTAGGATATTTCAAACGCGGCATGATGGTAAAGGAATTTGAAGAAGCGGCTTTTTCGATGGACATGAATGTTGTCAGCAAGCCTGTGAAAACTCAGTTCGGCTGTCATATCATTAAGGTGACCGACAGAACCGAAGCGGGCAAGCTGAGCTTTGACGAGGTAAGAGATAAGCTGAAGGAGCAGCTCAGGGAGCAGAAACAGCAGGAAATCTATGAGAAAAAATACAGCGAACTGAAAGAAAAATACGGGGTCATCATGAAATGATCCGATAACAGATATAAGGAGGAAAGTGATATGAGATTATCACCGCGAGAGATCGAGAAACTTATGCTCCATACTGCGGGAGAGCTTGCAAAGCAGCGCAGGGCAGACGGGGTAAAGCTCAATTATGTTGAGGCAGAGGCGTATATCACATCGGAGCTTATGGAGCTTGCCCGCAGAGGCAAAACAGTCCGTGAGCTTATGGATATGGGCACGACACTGCTTACAAAAGAGGACTGTATGGAGGGTGTTGCGGAAATGATACCCGAGGTGCAGATAGAAGCAACCTTTGATGACGGCACAAAGCTGGTCACTGTTCACAGACCTATCAGATAAGGAGGATATTATGGTACCTGGTGAATTTATTGCAGGCAGTCCGGAAGTCACGATAAATGAGGGCTATGCCGTAAAAAGCATAAAAGTTACGAATACCGGCGACAGACCAATTCAGGTCGGCTCACACTTCCACTTCTTTGAGGCAAACAAATATCTCTCGTTTGACCGCAGTGAAGCCTACGGCTTCAGGCTCGACATCCCATCGGGCACGGCTGTGAGATTTGAACCCGGAGATACCAAAGAGGTTCAGCTGGTGGAGATATCTGGCAACAGGCGTATAAGAGGACTCAATTCACTGACTGATGCACAGATCAATGCGGTTACTCTGAAGACCTCGCTTAAAAAAGCGGAGCTGAAAAATTTTATATAAAGAAGGGCTGCTCACATGAAAAAGATCGACAAAAATGATTATATATCCATGTACGGACCTACTGTCGGCGACAAGGTGCGGCTTGGAGATACAGACCTTTTCATCGAGGTGGAAAAGGACTATACGGTATACGGTGATGAGATGAAATTCGGCGGAGGTAAGACCATCCGTGACGGCATGGGACAGAAATCCGATATCACCAATGCGGGCGGAGCCCTCGATACCCTTATCACAAATGCGCTGATACTCGATTACTGGGGCGTTGTAAAGGCGGATATCGGAATAAAGGACGGAAAGATCGCAGGTATAGGTAAAGCAGGCAATCCCGACATTATGGACGGCATATCCCCTGATCTTGTAGTAGGCGCAGGCACGGAAGTCATCGCCGGCGAGGGCATGATCGTGACCGCAGGCGGTATAGACACACACGTTCACTATATCTGCCCGCAGCAGGTGGAGACATCCCTTTATTCGGGTATGACCACGATGATAGGAGGCGGTACAGGCCCCGCAGTAGGAACATTTGCAACGACCTGTACACCCGGTGAATTCAATATCCACCGCATGCTTGAAGCAGCAGAGGAATTCCCTATGAACTTCGGTTTTTTCGGCAAGGCAAACTGCTCCTCCGAAGCACCGCTCATCGAACAGATAGAAGCAGGCGCGGTAGGGCTGAAGCTTCATGAAGACTGGGGTTCAACTCCTGCTGCCATTGATACAAGTCTCAGGGTAGCAGATGAGTATGATGTACAGATCACGATACACACAGATACGCTAAATGAAGCAGGCTACTTTGAGTCCACAAGAGATGCCATCGCAGGCAGAGCGATACATACATATCATACCGAGGGTGCAGGCGGCGGTCACGCACCTGATATCATCAAAGCCGCAGCGCTCCCGAATGTGATGCCGTCATCTACCAGCCCCACGATGCCCTTTGCCAAAAACACGATAGATGAGCATCTTGATATGATCATGGTATGTCATCATCTCGATCCCAATCTGCCCGAGGATCTTGCCTTTGCAAAATCGAGGATACGCTACGGCACGCTTGCAGCCGAGGATATCCTTCATGATATGGGTGCCATATCCATCCTCAATTCAGATTCCCAGGCAATGGGACGCCCTGCCGAGGTCATCACCCGCGCATGGCAGTGTGCCGACAAGATGAAAAAGCAGCGCGGTCAGCTTCCCGAAGCAGCAGGCGTAGACAACGACAATTTCCGTGCAAGACGCTATGTTGCAAAGTATACGATAAATCCTGCTATCGCGCACGGTGTATCCGAGTATATAGGCTCCATCGAAAAGGGAAAGATCGCAGATATTGTTCTGTGGGACCCGAGATTTTTCGGAGTAAAGCCCGATATGATAATCAAGGGCGGTTTTGTTGCAGCGGCGAAGATGGGTGATGCGAATGCATCCATCCCCACGCCTGAGCCTGTTATCCTCAAAAGGATGTGGGGCTCATTCGGCAAGGCAAGGAGCACGACCTGCACCACTTTTGTAAGCAAGGCCGCATATCAGCAGGGTATAAAGAAAAAACTCGGCCTTGAGAAAAATGTCCTGCCTGTAAAGAACTGCAGGAATGTGGGCAAAAAGGATATGATACTCAATGATGCAACACCGCAGATAGAAGTCGATCCCGAGACATATATGGTAAAGATCGACGGCGTTCAGGTAGACAGTCAGCCCTCCGAGACGCTGCCCCTGTGCAGAAGATATTATCTGTTCTGATAAGCTATACCGGCACTGTCATATGGCAGTGCCGTTTTTGATGCAGGATACTCTGATGCCGCAGATCCATACCGCCTGCCTGAATAAATCCTCAGCCTGATATTGACAAAACGGACGGATATATGATATAATAATGCAGATGGCAACGGCGCTGATCATTCAGTGCCGTTTTTTGCATAAAGATATGTGACAGGGGGCGATATTATGTCTGACAGGATACTGTCGGGTATTCCCGAAATGGATACTGCGCTTGACAGCCTGAGACTCGGCGACAATGTGGTGTGGAGAGTATCCGGGCTTTCGCAGTTCAGGCTGTTTATGGAGCCGTATATAGATCAGGCGGTAAAGGACGGCAGAAATATCATATATATGCGCTTTGCGAGCCATGAACCGCTCATAACAGACCGCCCCGGCATAAAAACAGTTGAGATACCGCTTTCCCACCGCTTTGAAACATTCACGGTGGATATACATAACATCATCGAGCAGGCGGGCAGAGAGGCGTTCTATGTGTTTGACTGCCTTTCAGAGCTGCAGGCGGCATGGGCGACCGACCTCATGATGGGCAATTTTTTCAGGGTCACCTGCCCGTTCCTGTTTGAGCTTGATACCGTTGCCTATTTCCCGATAATACGCGGCAAGCATTCCGTACACGCGATAAACAAGATACTTGATACCACACAGCTTTTCATTGATGTATACTCCGACAGCAAAAACGTGTATGTGCGCCCCGAAAAGGTATGGAAGCGAAATTCGGACACGATGTTCCTGCCCCATACCTATGAGCCCGATAACGGTAACTTCCGCCCGGTGCTCGACGGAGTGAAATCGAGCCGCTTCTATCAGGCTCTCGGACTGGCACAGCGTTCTGCCGAGGAACAGTATGCCGATTCCTGGGACACCTTCTTTAACCGCACAAAGCTTTTGTATGAAAGCGGAGCGGATGTATCGGAAAACTGCGGCAGGATGTGCAACATCATGATGACGCGCGATGAAAAAATGCGCAGAATGGTGAAAAAGCATTTCAGGCCGGAGGATTATTTTGCCGTGCGTGATCATATGATAGGCACGGGCATGGTCGGCGGAAAATCCTGCGGTATGCTCCTTGCAAGAGCGATAATCCGCAATAACGCAGCTGATATAAACGACGTGCTTGAGCCTCATGATTCGTTTTATGTGGGTTCTGATGTGTACTATACCTACATCGTTGATAACAACTTCTGGGATATCCGTGTCAGACAGCGCACCGACGAGGGATATTTCTCCCTTGCGGATGAATTTGCGAATAGACTGAAAAGCGGTACATTTGCGCCTGAGATGCGCGAGCAGTTTATGCGTATAATCGAGTACTACGGCAGAGACCCCTATATCGTCCGTTCGAGCAGTATCCTTGAGGACGGCTTCGGGAACGCTTTTGCGGGGAAATATGATTCTGTTTTCTGCGTGGACAGAGGAACTCCCGAGGAGAGGCTTTGGGAATTTGAGAATGCGGTAAAGACCGTATACGCAAGTACTATGAGCCTCTCAGCGCTCGATTACAGAAAGAGGCGCGGGCTTGACAAGCGCGATGAGCAGATGGCGCTGCTTGTCCAGCGCGTTTCAGGCTCCCATTACGGCTCATACTATATGCCCTGTGCGGCAGGTGTAGGCTATTCCTACAGTCCTTACCGCATAATGAAAAGCTCCGATCCCTCTGCGGGTATGCTCCGCCTTGTTATGGGGCTCGGTACATCTGCGGTGGACCGCACCGAGGGCTCGTATCCGCGCATCGTGAATCTTGACATGCCCGAAAGGTCCTCTTATTCATCCTCTGCCGACAAGCACAGGTTCTCACAGGGGAATATAGAGGTGATAAACACCGCAGGCCAGAGCCTTGAGCAGCTGCCATTCTACAGGATAGAGCCCGTGATACCTTCGTATCTTGACAGGCTGCTACTTGAGCACGATTTTGATACAGAAAGCAGACTGCGTGATATGGGACGCAGACAGGAAGTGAAGTTCATATCCTGCAAGGGCCTTGTGGAAAACAAGGTGCTTATGGAGCAGATGAAACGGATGCTGCATATAATACAGGAAGAATACGAATATCCCGTCGATACAGAGTTTACCATAAATATCTCCGACAGCGGCGAATACTCGATAGATCTGCTGCAATGCCGTCCGCTGCAGGTGAACAAAAGCACATCAGGCACAGCCGTGCCTGATAATATCCCTGAAGCGGATATACTGCTTCACTGCAAGGGTGCATCAACGGGTATGTCAAAGGCTGAAAAGCTTGATATGATAGTATATGTTGATCCTGTTATGTACTATGAAATGCCTTACAGCAGAAAATCCTCGGTGGCATCTCTTATCGGCAGGATAAACTGGTATTACCGCGACAAGGGAAGATCACTTATGCTGATAGTCCCCGGCCGTGTGGGCACATCGTCGCCGGAGCTGGGCGTACCGACAGCCTTTTCGGATATAAGCACATTTTCTGTAATATGCGAGGTCGAGGAGACAAAGGCAGGATACAACCCCGAGCTTTCCTACGGCAGCCATATCTTTCAGGACCTTGTTGAGGCAGATATACTTTATACCGCAGTATTCACCGACAGCAGGACTATCCGCTATGCACCCGGGAAGCTTGATGATATACACAGCATCACAGACCAATTTGAGGGTGGAGAGGGGCTTTCGGATATTGTAAAGGTGTATGATGTGAGCGGCGCAGACTGCAGTATATATCACGATATAGCAAATGAAGAGCTTATGATAACTTTGACATCCGCAGGAGAATGAATATGATAACACTCAATGACTATCTGTATTCAGGTGATACGGTGCTGAAAATTCTGATACAGTATTCGTCTGACCTGAAAGACACGGCAATAACCACACATAACCCCATAGACCTTGCTCACAGCAATTTCCTTATACAGATAATCGAACTGCTTGAGCACAATGACTTCCTTACCTCACAGTCCCAGAGGATAAAGGAATTCTACAAGTATATGACGCAGAAGTATCCCTTCCTTGCTTTCACATTCAAGGGCAGGATAAAATCGCTCATACGCGCCGAGGAAAAATTCAACGGATATATACTTGAATATATATACGACTATTTCAGAGCCAACGGCAGATATCCCAGCGAAGCGGAGATCAAGAATAATCTGATCTGCTTTCGTGATCTTATAGCCTACAGGATAGTGCTCTCACTGCCCTTATGTCATGTAAAGCAGGGAGAAGATGCCGCAGTACAGGAAACGGAATATCTGTATGAGATAGCAGATGCCCTGCCTGAATTCCTTGAGGAAAGAGGTTTTACGGCAGAATTGTCGGGGCTTTCTGAGCAGAACACATCTGACAGGCTTTCAGAAAACAATCGCTCTTATTACAGGGATTATGTGGCCTTTCCACGTCCGTCGGGCTATCAGTCGCTGCACATAACATTTTATGACAATCTTGCAAGATGCTATACCGAAGTGCAGCTCAGGACAAAGGATATGGATGATCTTGCGGAAATAGGCACGGCAAATCATTTCGGCTATGAGAAGCAGCAGGAGGAAAGCCGTTCAAAGAGGGACATAAT
This sequence comes from uncultured Ruminococcus sp., assembly GCA_902782875.1. Next base: position 20,455 of record CACZPE010000049.1, read on the forward strand.
CCTCGAAGGCGAATGCAGATACTTCGATGAAGCATATGAGAGATTCACAAGGCTTCAGGCGCTTGATCTGTCAAAAGTAAATGTGAATATGTTCAGAGCTTTCAGCAATCAGCTCATCAATGACGGCTGCGGACTGTTCAGAGGGCGGCAGATTTTGCCCTTTGAGCATCTGTCAAGATTCCAGAATGATCTGATAGATTAGCAGGTATAATAATGCTCTCTTTGGGAAAAAGTTTAAAAACGACGTGTATCCCGTGTGTAACGCTGCGTGTTGATAATAATACGGAAGCGAAAGATTG
>CACZPE010000050.1 GCA_902782875.1 uncultured Ruminococcus sp.
ACGATGAAGATGATGAATGACTGCTGATCATCACAGGCGGTGGTCTGCGACTCCGTAGCGGTATATCAGCAGGAGCGTTACCATGCGGTCATAGCTCTTGTCGCCGTCCTCTATGCCGTTTACCTTAAGGGTGGTGTCCCTTGCGGTCTCGGAAACCTCGCTGACGGTCTCTGTGGGCAGTACGGCAGTTTCCTCGACGACTTTCTGGAATTCGGGGCTCACGAATACATTGTCCTCTGCGACCTGTGCGGTGAGCATACATCTGAGGGCATATACATCCTCTTCGGGGGCGCTGCGCACGGCCTCGGCAAAGAGATAATTCATGGCCGTGATATATCCGCTGTACCTTATCTCGGGTATATCCGACTCAAGGCATGCCAGTGTGGAAAGGAACGTTGCCTCGTCCTCGCGGATGAAGCCTTTTACGTGGCACAGCTCATGAATCACGGTATTCGGTACTCTTGCGGGGGAAAGCTCTGCGTTGTAGTTGCCCTCAAGGGAGAAGGGGAAGTATATTCCCTGCAGGTCAAGCTGTGTCATCAGCACGGAAAAGCTTATTTTCTTCGGCTGCGGGGAGTATCCCCTGAGCTCGGGGAAGAGCTCCAGCTTTTCAAAGCTGTCACGGGCAACGGCGCTCATATCATCGGGCAGAAGGACCTTGCCGTCCTCATCGCGCTCCACTGTGAGGGAGAGCTTGTTTGCGCTGTCTATCATCTCTGCACAGAGCAGGACCACCTCATCGGAAGAGAAATCGTCGGGGCTGTGAGAGTATGATACCGCAGCAAGTCTGTCGGTGAGCGGTGTGGTATGATAGAGTATAAAGCAGTTGAGCGTCTCGGTGAAAAGTATGAATATAAGCACCCACGCATACACCGTGCCTGCCGCCCTGAGGGCTTTCTTATCCTTTCTGACGGCGGATATTATGAACACGAACGGCGCTGCTGTTACAAGCAGTATACCTATGATTATCATGATCTCGCCCACGGAGGCGGGGATATGCCCTGTGATATGTGACATAAGCTCGGCTGCCGGGTGGAATATATATGAGTGATAGAAGTCCATCAGCGGGGCGGAGAACCACGCTATGGCATTTATTATAAGCAGCAGCACGGTCGTTACGATCATTGCTGTGACATTTGCGGATAATTTTTTAGACATTGATAGTATAAATCTCCTTTCATCGGAGGAAAAATGAACGGTATCAGAAAACTCTATCTCGCTCAATGCGGGAAATTTTATAAAAGCTATCCCAGGATAAGGGAGTTGTTTTCAAAACAAGGAGCGCTGACGGCTCTGAAGATAGTATCAAAGCTGTCCACGGGCTTTTTGTATGCGGCATACAGCATAGCTGCGGTATTTCTGCTGATGTCCTGTGTATTTCATTTTACGCAGACAGAAGAGCCTTTAAGAGCGCTTATCTTCTTCTTTGCCGCACCCTTTCTGACCTTTGCTGTGACTACGGCGGTGCGCTCGGGGATAAACGCAAAGAGACCCTATGAACGCTATGATCTTATACCGCTGATACCGAAAAACACACGGGGAAAGTCCTGCCCGTCAAGGCACACTGCCTGTGCATTTGCGGTGGCGTTTGCGTTTATTATTGCATTTCGCTCAGGGCTATCTGCTGCCCTGATCATCAAAGATGCTGTTTTTATGCTGATCGCTGTCACGGTTGCAGTCAGCCGCCCGCTGGCGGGGGTGCATTTCCCGCTGGATGTGGTGTTCGGTGTGGTGATCGCGGTGATATGCTTCGGCGTCGGGGCTGTGATATATGCGGTATGTGCGCCTATTCTCTGAAAATAAAGCAGGGTATAGGAGGATCGTTGGGGCGGTTGGCAAACTCGGCTATGATGACTGAGTATTCATCGCTGTCGATATTCTTCAGGAATTCGAGGACACGTTCCTTTTCCTCATAGCCTGTATCCCTGCCGTAATAGATTATGACGCTTATCACGCCGCCCTGCTTTATCAGGCGCATGGCTTTCTCTATCGCTTCTATACTGGTATCTGCATTTGTATGTATACTGTGGTCGCCCTTCGGCAGCCAGCCTAAGTTGAAGGTTACACAGGAAACCGTGCCTTCATCCGCATATTTATCCATCTCGGTATGGCTCAGCTGATGAAGGTCGGCGTTATAACCCTTGCTGTCGAGCAGCTCTTTTGTGCTTTCAAGCGCGTCGGGCTGTATGTCAAAGGCGGTGACTCTGCCGGAAGGCCCCGCAAGTGAACAAAGATACGCGGTGTCATTGCCTCTGCCCATGGTGGCATCTATACAGATATCGCCCTCATGCACACGTTCGGCGATGACTTTTTTCGATATTTCAAGTGCACTGAATCTTTTTCTCATACTATTCTCCATATCTTTTTTAGGGTATAAAGATATTATAACCGCGTTCAGCTTTCTTGTCAAGCGCGGGCGCGGCCCGCGGCGAGGCAGGCTGAGCCTGCACCCGTTTCGCTGATGTTTTTATGGGAAAGGTGTATTTTGCAGCTCGGTACCTTTCGTATATTATCCGGGGGTGATCATATGAAAAAATCGGAGATATGTATCCTGGCGGGCATGACCTTCACGGCGGGTATGCTTATCATGACAGACAGGATCATGGACAGACAGCTCTGCAGGGGAGAGTATCCCGACAGGCGCTTTTCGCTGAACAAGCGGTTTGAGGACTACGGTACAGAACGGCAGACGGTCCGTTTTTCATCGGGTGACAATGTACTGAAGGGATATATCTACGGGGCGGATATACCGTCTCCGAAGGGGCTTGTGGTATTTGCTCACGGGATATATGCGGCACATGAGTCGTATATAGGCATAATAATGTGGCTTGTTGACCACGGATGGAGAGTATTTGCCCATGATGCCACCGGATGCGGCAGCAGCGGCGGCAGGAATGCTGTGGGACTGGTCCAGTCCGCAGTGGATCTTGATAATGCACTGTCATATATATCAGGGCAGAAGGAGCTGGCCGCACTGCCCCTGTACATCATGGGGCACAGCTGGGGCGGCTATGCGGCAGCGTCCGTAGCAGGCATAAGGCGCAGAAATATAAGGGGTATAGTATCCGTATCGGGCTATGCATACCCCGGTGAGATGGTTACGCTCGGCGCGGAACATGTGCTGGGCAAGCCTCTTGCGGCGCTTTTTGCGCCCTTTGCGAAGATAGTGCATATGGCAAGGTCGGGCAGATATGCCCTGCTCAATGCTGTGGATGCAATAAACGGTTCTGATGTGCCGATACTCGTGATACACGGCGAAAACGATGATTATGTGGACTACCGCAGAGTGAGCATACTGTCAAAGCAGGATATGATAACGAACCCCGGGGCGGAGTTTGTGACGCTCAGGGGGAAATATGCCGACCACACGAGGCTTCTTTTCAGCAACAGTGCGAACAGGTACAGGGAGCGGATCAGGGAGGAGCTTGAACGGCTCAGGGAAGAACACGGCGGGGCTTTGCCCGACAGTATGCATGAGAAATTCATACAGTGTGCTGACCGTGAGCTGGCAAATGAAGTGAATCCGGAGCTTATGGAAATGACAGAGAAATTCTTTATGAACTGCTGACGAAATGCGTATATGTAATCTACAAACTTTTAAATGCTTGTTTGTTAATATTGTACATCGGCTGTAAACTGACCGCAGTAACAGTGGTTTTTTCTCTTATTATTTTGCATTATGACATGAAAAAAGGCTTGACAACTTCTTCATAATGTAGTAAAATATATAAGGATTTTTTTGTTTTACCTATGGATCAAGTTTTGATAATCTCGGCTTTAGGCTGAAAGGATCTGAAATAATGGCGAGAAGCAGATTTATTGACGAAGATGCTATAAGAGAGAAAAACAATGCGAGAGCCAACTGGCAGGGGCCTCTGAAAAAGAGCGCATCCATGTTCGTATACGTAATAGTTATACTTCTGGCAGTTGCCGCAAGAATATATCAGCTGATAACGAACTGGGACTTTGAAAGGGCACGGTATATAAATAATAACCCGCTGCTGAATTTCCCTGTTATGATCATAGTAGTCGGATGTGCGGCCATTGCGTTCGTACTTGTGACGGGCGGCGCCAGGGATAAGGTCATAAAGTCATGCGTACTCATAAACCCCTGGAGACTTCGTTATGACAGGCTCAGCAAGAAGATACCGATGTCTGCGGGATATGCGGCTCTTGCAATGGCTATGCTCTATGTAGTGGATATCGTTACATACTTCATATCGCTCTGGCATAAGAACGAGAAGTATGCACAGGATAATTTCAATACTGACGCATATCTGAACAGCCCCGATTATAACAAGTACGCGTACAAAGAGTGGAACAGACTCACAGGCTACACCTTCGGCGAGTTTCTTTATCAGGTACTGATGATACTCGTTATGCTGGTGTTCATATCACTTGCAGTTAATATCTTCAAGGGAGAGGGCCTCACCCACGCAAACTGCGCATCCCTTACCGTATACGTTATATGGCAGATAGTAAATATCCTCCGCATGATCGCCAATAACGATGCTATTGCACTTTCTTCCGACAGGCTCTATGAGCTGGCTTCAAGAATGACATCAGTGCTGTTCTTCCTGACGATGGCAAAGCTGTTCAACGGCATTGAGAAAAAGAATACGCGATTCTGGCTCTGCTTCTGGGGCTATACAGCTTCCGTGATCTCGGCTGTAAGCGTTCTTCCGAGATACTTCTGGCTGGTATTCCCCGACGGCAAATTTGAGCTCAGAGCCGGTCTTGATCTTCCCGATATATGCGATATAGGCATTGTATTCATGCCGATATGCATAATCGCAGCGTTCTGGACAACATATGTATACAGGGCAATGCCTAAGCTCAGCACAGGTAAGCGCCGCTGGTCAAGAGCACCTATCACAAGGGACTATGAGGAAATGGGTGCTATCGAGGACGAAAACGTCGAGAGACATGAGATATGATCTGAGCAGGATCATACAGAAGATATACGCCGCCGGTGCTGCAGCACGGGCGGCGGTTTTGTCAAAAAGGAATGATAGAGTGATCCGTAAGCAGTACATCAACAGAATAGTGGTATCATGCGCTGCGGTGCTGCTGACGGGATGCTCGTTCGGTACGCCTGTGGAAAACCTGCTGTCACCGCCTGTCATGTCGCAGATACAGGATGACATCAGCAGTGCTCTTATAAGCGCGGTTGGTCCGGATATATCCCCCGTGTATCCCAAGTCGGGAGAATACAGGAGCGCATATGTGATATGCGATCTTGACGGGGACGGCGGCGATGAAGCAGTCGCGTTCTACAGAAGTGAAGCCGATCCCTCACGGGTAAGGGTAAATGTGCTCGATGATGATGACGGCTGGCATTCGGTCTATGATCACGCGGCACCCGGGTCAACAGTCGAGAGCGTATACATAACGGATTTTGCATCGGATCAGACCTATCTTGCGGTAGGCTACGGATATGCGGCAAGAGCGGACAAGACACTGTGTGTATACGACTATACCGGCAAAAAACTGGAGAACAGATACAGCGAGGTATACTCGCGCCTGGAGTTTGTGGATATAAACCTTGACGGCGGCGATGATATCGTGCTGCTAAACAGCAACACCGACGAACACCCTGCGTATGCTTCGCTTGTTACCGATACGGGCGAAGGCGTGGAATGTGTATCGGCGGTGAGAATGAGGTCAACTACAGCAGAGCTTGTAAACTCAGTAAGCGGCGGCCTTGGCGGCGGAGCGGCAGCAGTATTTGCCGACAGTGCTTCCGCCAGCGGCAATATCTCCACCGAGATAATATACTGCGTTGAGGGAGAACTGCGTGATCCTGCGGCTATGGAGGATTCCGAGATACCCATGCTCACATCGAGAAGAGGATTGTTTTCGACCGATATAGACGGCGACGGGATCGTGGAGATACCCACAGTCGCACCCTTCCCGGGATACCGTGATATTGAATCTCAGTATCTTACAAAGTGGAATGTGTACGAAAACTATACTTTGGTGAACAAATATTCATCGCTCTATGAGCCGAGAAGCGGGTACTGCTTTATGCTCCCTGTGCGCTGGGACGGAGTTGTTACCGTCAGGACGGATTCATCAAGCGGTGAAAAGGTGTTCTATAAATTCAATACCACTCTTGCGCAGAGCAGACTGGAGCTTATGAGGATAGCGGTATGTGCCCCGTCTCAGAAGGATGATCTTGAGATGAAGGGATATTACGAGGTGATATCAGGCGCAGAGACTATCATGGTGCAGCCCGGAGATACGGACGACAACCTTGTGCTCACGCCTGCCGAGGTCGAGAATGGTATGTATTCGGTAAAGTAAGGGATAATATGAAGCTAAAAGAGATAAACAGCAGGATACATTCGCTGCTTGACGGCATCCCCGACGGCAGCTTTGATGCGATGTGCATATTTGAGGATATGATAGCGTCAAGAGAACGTCTGGCGGCATATCCCGATGAGGATATCCCGGAGGACAAGTGTGCCCTTGCACTCGGTGCTGCGCATAAACGCCTTGAGGGCTATCCGCTGCAGTATATACTCGGTGAATGGGAGTTTTACGGAATGCCTTTTTCGGTGGGCGAGGGGGTACTGATACCCCGTCCTGACACCGAGCTGCTGGTTGATGAGACTCTTGCCGCAATAGACAGGCTCTTTGACGGCAGAAAGCTTATCACGGCAGATCTGTGCACGGGCAGCGGCTGTATAGCGGCCGCAGTTGCGGCTCATGCAGGGGATAAGGTGGATATGTACGCTGTGGAGTATTCAGGCGATGCGATACCCTATTTCATGGAGAATATAAAACGTAACAATACGGATATCAGACTGATAAGAGGCGATGTCCGTGACGGACGGCTTCTTGATAATTTTGTGGATGCCGACGGTGAGATACCTCTGGATATCGTGGTTTCAAATCCGCCGTACCTTACCGATGATGAGATGAATTCCCTGCAGAGAGAAGTGACATATGAACCGCAGAAGGCTCTCTACGGCGGCAGAGACGGTCTTGATTTCTATCGCGCGATAGCATGTCTGTGGGGACAGCGTGTAAGAAGCGGAGGATACATGCTTTTCGAGATAGGTGACAAACAGGCAAAGGCGGTAAGCGACATACTGACCGAATGCGGCTTTGAGGATATAAAAACACTGCAGTATGCAGGACTTGACAGAGTTGTCACTGGGATAAAAAAATAAAGGGGATCATCCCCTTTATTTTTTATCTTAAGGATCAGTCGAGCCTTACGGCTCCGTACAGCTTGTAATAGGTGGCTATTCCCTCCTGATAGGAGCCGAATATGCCGCCTATCGTTATCTCTTCCCCTATCTCCGGATAGTCTTCGGGATAGGAGTACCTGTCGCCGAGATCAAACTCAATACCCTGCATACAGCAGGCGGTGCTGTCATAGATCAGAAGAGCGTAGTAGGTATTTCCGTCTTCCTCTGCAACAGTGAAAGGTGCCCTTATCTTGACGCTTTTGCCGATATAATCAGTCGGCTCATATATCATATTGCATACCTGAGCATAGAGCATAGTGCTGTTGAGCTCCGTCAGGTCTATATCATACTGTTTTTCGTTCTTTGTCTGTTTTTCTGTCTCCTCTGTCTGTATCTCCGCAGTGACCCAGTCGGGTATGGTCTCTTCTGTCTGAGCGGTGGTACCGAGCTCTATTACCTCATAAGAGGAGGATACGGATGTTTCAGTCGGGAGTGATGAAGATCCGGCGGTCTGTTCTGCAGCGGACGATCCGGTGGTATCTGTGGTATCCGTGATCTCAGTCTGAGATATGCTGATAACGGTGATCTCCTGCTTTTCGGGCACCTTTTGGGCACAGCCCGAAAACAATAGCGCGGTGAGTATATATATAGCCGGTGATATTTTACCTGTTCTTTTCATCTCGTATCCTCCCGGCGCTGTTATTCGGACAGATCTGCTTTCAGCACATCATAGTTTGACTGCATTATGCCAAGATATGTCCTGCCGTTTTCTATATCCTCCGCGGATACCGACTGTGCGGAGTCGAGTACGGCAATGGTGCAGTCTGCTCCTGATGCTGATATTACCGACTGTGCTATCTTGCCGTCGGAGTTCTCTATGGTGTATACGGTATCGGCATCAAGCTCGTTTATCTTGCCGGAAAGAAATGCTATTGTCTCAAAGCTTGCTTCGGATTCTGCGGAGCAGCCTATGAATGCGGCATAATAGTCAAGACCGTAATCATCCGTGAAGTATCTGAAGGGGAATCTGTCGCCGAATATCAGCGTTTTCTGGGATGAGCCGTCGACAAGTGTTCTGAAATCATCGTCAAGAGCCTTCAGCTTTGCGTCATACTCGGCAAGATCTGCTCTGTATGTATCGGCATTCCCGGGGTCTATTTCACACAGCCCGTCAGTAATACCCTCACAGAATATGCGTGCGTTTGAGAGCGAGAGCCATACATGTTCGTCGAGCTCCTCTCCGTCCTCGTGATGATGCCCTTCGTCTTCATCATGGTGATGATCGTCTTCTTCGGCTCCATGATCATGGTCGTGCTCCTCCTCTTCTTCCTGCATGCCCTCCTTGAGTTCCTCGGTCTTTGCCTTGTCTCCGAGCAGAGCCATAAGCTCAATTACCTTCATATCCTTGTTTGATGCGGTGTCAAGAACATCCTCCACCCATTCGTCGGATTCTCCGCCTACGTATATGAACATATCGCATTCGGATATGCTCTTTATATCCGAGGCGGTGGGCTGATAGCTGTGTAGGTCCGTACCGCTGTCAAGCAGATATCTTATATCCGCATTCGCGGAATTGTCGCCGAGTATCTGCTTTGCCCAGTCATACCCGGGGAATATGGTGCATACGATCTTTATCTTGTCATCGGCTGCAGTGGAAGCGGATGATGCTGATGTATCCGCGGCTGCGGACTCAGCGGGAGCGGCTGTCTGCGCATTGGCAGCAGAGCAGCCTGTGCCGAAAACGGCAGAGAGGCAGAATACGCCTGTGATGATTGAATTTTTTATATTTCTGAACATAAATCCTCCTGAATGCATTACGTATTTGGATCAGATTTTCCCGGGCATTGCCCGGGGTTTTGCTGCTAAACTTGTAAAGAATAGGAATAAAGCAGCATACGGATCATACTATACATATCAGTTCAGGAGGCGGTCTTTCAGCATAACGGGAGTTACCGCGCCTATCACCGCGATGCATATAACAGCGCAGAGAACTTCGGCAGCAGGCATGGTCACAGCTTTTTCAACAGGCGCACTGCCGCCCATGATATGCTCGAAACATGCCATCACCGAACATATGCGGCAGTCCTCGCCCGTGCAGTCATGGTCTGCGCCGAATGCTGTGAAGAAGGGTATAAACAATATAAAAAATGCGATGACAACGGCAATTGCCGAAAACCTGTCTTTATTTCTCATATGTTCACCCTCTCATAAATTGCGAATAATTCCCGAATTCATATCATACTATACTACAAAATACTCCCTGTGTCAAGAGATAAAAAAATGAACGCTGCTGAAAATCAGCGGCGTTCGCGGTATGGATATGTATAAAAATACTATAAAGAGGTCAGATATGACAGGTGCGGACACCGCAGGGAGAAGCCCTTTTTTCGGCCATCACATATCGCCGGACATATTCATAAGTATGGCCGTCATCGCAACAGGAGCGGTCTCGCAGCGGAGTATGCGCCTGCCCAGCCATATCATGTGAGCGCCGCTGTTCTGCGCGTATTCTGCCTCGTCACGGTCAAAGCCGCCCTCTGAGCCTATCATCACGCCGACCGAGCGTATCCCGTCAAGGGATATGTCTGCCAGCTTCTCTCCGCCGTTTTCATAGCATATGAGAGACAGCTCATTTTCCGACAAAGCCTGTGCCGCATCCTCAAAGCGCTTTATCGCCGTGACGGGGGGGATTATCCCGCGCCCCGACTGCTTTGCCGCTTCAAGGGCTATGCGTTCAAATCTGACAAGCTTCTTGTCAAAGTCGTTGGTCATACGGGCAACGCAGCGCTTTGACTCAAAGAATACTATCGCGGATGCTCCCAGCTCGGTGCATTTTTGTATGATATGCTCTGCCTTGTCAAGCTTCGGCAGTGCCTGGTATATTGTCAGTTTCAGTGCGGGCTCAGCCATGGACGGCGACTCGGATATTATCCTGCACGTCACGCTGTCGGAGGTGATGTTCTCCGCCACACATTCGTATTCCGTGCCCATACGGCAGAAAGTCACCCTGTCGCCCTCGCGCATGCGCAGTGACCTGCCCATATGCACGGCATCAGCGCCTGTGACAGTTATTATGTCGCCCATAAGGGCGTTTTCGTCTATAAAGAATCTGGGCATATGTACCTCTCTTCATTCCTGTATCTACTGCAGGTCAGTGTATCTTTATGTAATGCACCTTCGGTTCTTCTCTGCCGAAGGGTATGTCCATACCTTTCAGGTATCTGTCAAAGAATGCATAGTGGGTATAGGCAAGATTGCTGTGAAGTGTATCATTGTCGAGTTTTCCGCAGGCGGAGCGCAGCGGACAGAAGAATTTCGCATCGGCAAAGCCTATATGCTGCATATCCTCGAATATGACCTGATAAGTATCAGCTTCGGTGCCGAGAAACGGCCTTGTCTCAAAGCTGAGATTTGCTTTGCAGCTTATCTGACAGAACGGCTTTGTCATAGGGGTATCGTCGTATTCGCCGAATAGTGCGCCGTCTATATTTATCCCGCAGGAGAACTCATCGTCATATCTGCACAGGTAATATGCCTCACATCCGCCGTAGGAATGCCCAGTTGCGCCGATGCCGTGCGTCAGGTCGATGCGGTCTATATACCGCGCCTTTATAGTATCTGCTGCAAAGCGGATATCCTTTGCCCATTCGGTGATCCTGCCCCTCAGATAGGAGGAATACTTCATCTGGAATTCATCGAATGCGGCGAGCGCTTCCCGCGCACTTTTGTGCTTCTTTGTCCTTGACATGGCGATCATTACGGATACCACGTTTTTGTCGTACATTTTCTTCGTTATGCTCTTGTCAAACACATCATGGCTGCCGTCGTCATAGTCGTTGAATATGGCTTCGTTTGCATGACCGACAGAAGCGACGATATATCCGTGGCTTGCGATATCACAGCAGAGAAAGGTATGTGCCTCAACATAGCTGTCATAGCCGTGACTGAGCATAATAAGCGGAAAGCGCTTATCCATCATGGGCACATCGTAGTGCTCGGGATAAAGTACCTCATCGGGCATCCTGCGGGCATAGGTGGATTTCATGACCGCCTTTGCCTTTCGTTCGGATAATGCGAGGGCCTTTTTTGCGCCTGTGATGCTTTCTTTTGAAACAGGATAATAAAGACGCACGGGTATGCGTCTTTTCCCGCCCTTTCCGAGAGTATCCGTGCGGCCGCTGTCAACAAGCGTGAATGTGCTTGTCCCTACAGCGTGATCGCCTGTGATATAGTCTGACGGTACCATGATGATCCTCCCTCTGAAGTGTTTTATTTAGTATAACAGATACGGGGGCATAAATCAATTGATTTTTGAATAAAAAAGTATTATACTTATACAGGTGATAGATATGATAAGAAAGCATATATTTTTCTACGGCGATGTGCAGGGCGTGGGATTTCGCTACAGGGCATATTATGCTGCCCGTGCGTGCGGTGTATCGGGCTGGGTGAGAAATCTGCCCGACGGCTCTGTGGAAGCCGAGCTTGAGGGTGAGGAGCGCGCTATCGACGAGATGATAATAACCATAGAAAAAGGCTCGTATGTGCGCATAACGGATATGTCCGTGCGCAGCATCGAGCCGAAAGGCAGCTATGGATTTGAAGTAAGGGACTGATTATCTCAAGCTTCAGAACGGGATGCCCTGATGAATGAGGGCATTTTCCCTGCGAGAAGTGCCGCAGTCGTCAGCTTTAGTATATCGGGTATAATAAACGGGAAGACGCACATGGTAAGTGCGGAGATAAGAGATATATCCCCCTTCTCCCGCGAATACACCGCCATGAACCATACCGTGCCGAAGATATAGCATATGACAAGCCCCGCCGCAAGAGCCGCTGCTGTTGCCGCAGGCTTATTTCCGAACAGGGATGTTATCAGCCAGTAGACCGCTCCCATCAGCAGAAAGCCTATTATATATCCGCCTGTCATGCCGAAGAGCACTCCTGCGCCCCCTGTGAAATTGGCGAATACCGGCACGCCTGCAAGACCGAGCAGTATGTATACGGCGATGGCTGCCGTGCCCCGTTTGCCGCCGAGTATGCACAGTGACGCCGCCACACCGAAGGTCTGCAGTGTCAGCGGCACAGAGCCTATCCTGAGCGATATCCACGAGCATACTGCAATGATCACCGCCATAAGAGCGGTAAAAGTCATGTCCTTTACTGATGTGTGTTTCATTTTTCCCACCCCGCAAACTTCCTATGATATTATGATAGCATACCTCATTGCTATTGTCAACTAATAAAACTAAGCAAGTTGACAATTATTGTTTGAATAAAGTTGACAAATGGGGACAAAAGGAGACAGGGTGATAAAGGGACTGTAAAAAAACACGCTGCCGAAAATAAAGTATGAAAAGCCATTTCTTAAAACCAAGCTACAAGAACAGACCATAAATCAAGTACGGTTCATACTGATTTCTCCTCGGAAATTAGTATGAACCGTACTATTTAGGAGAAAAAATCGGGAAGAGGGGTGGGTAAGAGAAAGAGAGTGCAGAGGGAAAACCG